>CAZJJF010000098.1:0-9933 GCA_964546245.1 uncultured Anaerolineales bacterium | reverse complement strand
CAGCATCGTAGCTGCCCTCATAGCCGAGCGCGCAAAGTTCCTCGTAGATTCGCACCAGCGTCAGGCGCTCCCGCTTCGCCTTCGCGTCATTGCTGTCCAGAAGCGCATCCAGTTGCACCTGCCAGGGGCCGATCTTCGGCTTGCAGCAACTGGCGCGCGCCGTGGAGTTGGGGCTGGGCGTGGATGCGCCAGAGGAGATTCACTTCGTGACGGACGACGCGGCCAGCGCCGCCTTTGCCGACCGCATCCGCGACATCCTGCTGGCCTGACCAGGGCTGCCACCAAGGGTGGTGGCGCTGGTGAGATGAGGCGAGACTCAGCGTGACGAGACCGCCGGAGCGGGGGAGAGGCGACGCGCGATGCTGGGGACGAGGAGCACCCCGGCGGCACAGATAAGGGCGGCGGTGGCGTACATACCTGTGACGCCCAGGTTTTGCAAGATGGGCGACAGCAGCCACGCGCCCAGCCCGATCCCCAGGTCGAAACCCAGGTAGAAGAAGGCCACGGCCCGCCCACGCTCGCTGGCCGGCATCCGCTCGACGTGAATGGCGATGAGGGCGGGGTGAATGATGCCGCCCGCCACGGCGATGCCCGCCGCGCCCACCATGAGCAGCGGCAGCGAGTAGGCAACGGCGAGCAAGGCCAGTCCGCCCGCCAGCGCGAGGTAGCCGAACCGCAGCAGGCCGCCCCGCTCCGAACCGTCCAGGCGGCGGCCGGTGGCAAGGCGGGTCAGGATGATGCTGACGCCGTAGACGGTGTAGACCAGCCCGGCGGCGGGGATGCCGCGCCGCTCGGCCAGCAGAGGCAGGAACTGAAGGTAAGCGCCGAAACCGAGGCCCATGACCCACGCCGCTAGCATGGGAACCAGCAGCGGGTCAGGCGGATGCAGCAGCCCGCGCCAGCGGGTCGGGGGCGCTTCAGCAGGCGGCGCGGCCGGCACCTTGAGCGCCATCAGCCCGGCCACGGCGGCGAGGGCTGCCGCTAGCAACAGTGCGCCCTGGATGGTCAGCACGCCCAGGGCGGCCCCAATGGCGGCGGGCGTCATGACCATCGCGACGTTGGCGGCGATGCCGAAGATGGCCAGGGTCTGCGCGCGGTTCTTAGGCCGGGCCATGTCTGAGACCAGGGCCGTGCCTGCCGTTGTGAAGGCGACATAACCACCGGCTTGTAGCAGGCGCAGGCCGAACAGAACGGCGGGCGTCGTGGTCAGGGCGACGCCTGCCGCGCCGATGACCAGGGACACTGCCCCCGTGCCCAGGACAACCCGCCGGCCCACGCGGTCGGCGGTCACTCCGGCCAGTGGGCGCGCCACCAGGGCGGCGATGCCAAACGCACCCATGATGACGCCAATGAGCCAGTCGGAAACGCCGATGCCCTCGAGATACAAGGGCATCGGTACGAGCAGTGTGTAGAAGGCGGCGAAGAAGAGCAGTGTCGCCGTCCAGATAGTCCAGTAGCCAGGGGGCAGTTGGTTGGACACGCGCATTCAGGACTCTATCGCCCCTGCCACGCTGGCTTACGCTTCTCTACGAAGGCGCGCATGCCCTCTTTCTGGTCGTCCGTGCCGAAAAGCAGGTAGAAGTTCTTGCGCTCGGCAGTCAGGCCGCGGTCGAGGTAGTCGTTGAACACGGCGTTCACACTCTCCTTGACCAGCTGAACCGCCAACGGTGGCTTGGCCGCCAGCTTCAAGGCCAGCGCCCTGGCCTCGTCCAGGTAGGTGTCGGCAGGCGTGACGCGATTGACCAGCCCCCACGCCAGCGCCTGCTCGGCGGTGATGGCGTCGCCGCTCAGGCATACCTCCATCGCCCGCACCTTGCCTACCGCCTGCGCCCAGCGCTGCGTGCCGCCCGCGCCGGGGATGATGCCCAGGTTGATTTCGGGCTGACCGAAGCGCGCCGTCTCCGATGCCACAATCAGGTCGCACATGAGGGCCACCTCGCAGCCGCCACCCAGGGCGTAGCCACTGACGGCGGCGATGAGGGGCTTGCGTACGCGGCGGATGCGGTCCCAGGCGGCGAACTGGTCGCGCTGAAGCTGGTCGGCGATGGTCAGGTCGGCCATCTCGCTGATGTCGGCCCCAGCGGCGAAGGCGCGCTCGTTGCCGGTGAGGATGATGCAGCGCACCGCCGGATCCCGGTCGAGGTTCTCTAGCGCGTCGACCAACTCGGCAATGACGGTGCTGTTGAGGGCGTTGAGCACCTTGGGGCGATTCAAGCGCACCACGGCGATGGGGGGATCGGGTTCGACGAGAATAGTTTCGTAGGGCATGCAGGATTCTCCGTAGGGGTGGCGCGTGGAGCGCGAAACGCGACCTATATAGTTGCGGGGCAGTTGTGATTGAGGAGCATGGTAGGTCCCTGGGCGCTAGGCCATGACTCGGCCGCCATCGACGTGGATGGCCTGGCCGGTGATATAGGCGGCTGCGTTGGAGCAGAGGAAGATCACGAGGTGGGCGACATCCTCCGGCTCACCCAGGCGACCCAGCGGAATACCCGCCAACCATGCCGCTAGCTGCGCCGGGTCGGAGCGGGCGTGGGCGGTCATCTCGGTGGCAATCACGCCGGGGCAGACGGCGTTGACCCGCACGCCATAGGCGGCGAACTCGCGGGCGGCCTCTTTGGTGAAGCCTACAACGCCCGCCTTGCTGGCGGCATAGGCTGAGCGCAGGGGAAGGGGGGTGGCTTTACCGGCGATGCTGGAAATGTTGACGATGGAGCCGCGGCCCGTCACGCGCATGACGCGGCCGGCCGCCTGGGTTCCCAGGAAGACGCCGCGCAGGTTGACGGCCTGCACCTCGTCCCACTCTGCGGGGTCCATGTCAAGGATAGAGGCGCGCGGCTCGATCCCCGCGTTGTTGACCATCGCGTCCAGGCCGCCAAAGGCGTCTACCGTCTCGGCGACCAGGCGCGCCACCGTTGGCGGATCCGCCACATCACCGGGCAGAGCCAGGCTCGCGCCACCCTGATAGACAAGCGCGGCGGCAACGGTCTGGGCAGTCGCCGCGTCGATGTCGTTGACGCCCACGGCGTAGCCCTGCGCGGCGAAGGCCAGGGCAATGGCGCGCCCGATGCCGCGCCCCGCGCCGGTGACGAGGGCAACCGGGCGACTCATGGGTTGGCTCGTCAGCCGACCAACGGACCGAGGGGTGACACCCGCTTGAGGACGTCGCGGCCCTCCTGCGCCGTGCGTGTGTCGCCGAAGACGGTCATGCCAAAGCTGACGCCGAAGGCCACCGTGGCGCAAATGAGCGGGTTACGGAGGCCGAAAGTACGCAGCACGGTAGCGGCGGCAATGCCGGGGACGATGTTACGGATGGTGAAGCCCCGGTCGAACCCCTTGTCCTCCAACATCTTTTCGGTCGCCTCGCTGTGCTCACCTGTTGGCATCCCCACCGTACTGCGAACCGGATCGGCGACGCGCAGGCCCAGGATGTGCCCGCCAAAGGCGGCCGCCGTGATAGCAGCATAGCTGATGAACAGGTTGCCAGCGCCTGCTCGGAAAGACTCCATCATACCCAATCTCCCCTTCGTGCGCCGCGAGGTTCAAGGCAGATCAAGTAGGTCAGGCGGCGCGTAGGGTAAGCATAGCATAGCGTGTTCAGGCGGTCAATGCCGAAACAGCACCACATTTGATGCGGTTTGGCGGCGTGTGCTATACTTTGCGAGTCGGGCGGTGACGGAGCGGGCGGCGTGGATGTTACGGTCGCCCCGCGAGGAAGGAGAGTTGTCATGCGTGTGCGCGGACTGCAATGGTGGCTGCCGCTTCTGGTAGCCGTGCTGCTGGCGTTGACGACCAGCCAGGCATGGGCCGATAGCCCCGAGGACGAGGAGACAACCTTCGATGCGGTGGTGAATACCCAGCCGCAGTCGCCTCTTCCCGCGATCAAGGGGCTGGCGACTCGTGTCTACCTGAACAATGTCAAGCATGATTGGCAGACCTGGAACAATTGCGGCCCCACCACTACGAGCATGGCCCTCAGCTACTATGGGGTGCGCATCCCGCAGCTCACTGCCGCCGCCGCCCTGAAGCCGAATCCCAAGGATGTCAACGTTAGCCCTGACCAGATCGTGGCCTATATTCGCAATCAGGGGCTAGGCGCTCAGGTTCGCGTCAATGGCAATCGAGATGTGCTCGTGGCCCTGTTGAACGCTGGCATCCCGGTCATCGCCGAGCAGTGGATCAACGATTACGGCGGTATGGGCCACTATCGCCTGGCGACGGGCTACGATCTCAGCAAGGGGACGGTCACTTTTGACGACTCCTTCTACGGCCCTGATCGCGTGTGGTCCATGGATGAGTTCGAGGGGCATTGGTCGGAGTTCGACACCAGCCGCATCTATATCCCCGTGTACCGCCGCGACCAGGCGGCGCTGGTAGCCTCTATCCTCGGCCCCGATGCTGACGATGCAACCATGTGGGTGCGGGCCGAGGCCGGCGCGCGCGCCAATTTGGAGGTCTTCGGCGATGAGGGGCGCGTCTGGTACGCCCTGGGCGAGGCGCTGTTGCACCAGGACCGCGTCGCCGAGGCTGTCAGCGCCTTCGAGCGTGGCTACGCGGTGGGTCTACCCTGGCGCTACTACTGGTATCAGTTCGGCCATTTTGAGGCGCTGGCGGCGGCCGGCCGCTGGCAGCGTCTGATCGAGCTGACCGACTCGGTGCTGGAGACGGCCCCCATGCACGAGGAGATGTACTACTATCGCGGCCTGGCGTTGCAGAACCTGGGTGACACGGCGGGAGCGCGTGAGGCGTACAATGCCGCCCTTGCCAATAATGGCTACATGGCGCAGGCGCGAGCCGCGCTTCAGGCGCTGCGCTAGTCGCGGCGGGGAATCACAGGCGGGCCGACGGTACTTCACCGTCGGCCCGCTGTCATTTGCGACGCAGACAGGGGACCCCGCCCCACAGTCCTGCCTCAGAATCGGGAGAGGTCAGTCGGCTGCCGCGACGTCATGCGCATCGGCAGCGCGATCGCGCAGGCGGAGCGAGATGGCCTGGGAGATGCCGTTGCCGCCCATGGTGATACCATAGACGGCGTCGGCGGCCTCGACGGTCCCGCGATTGTGGGTCACGATCATGACCTGCGTCTCTTGCGCCAGCCGTTGAAGGGCGGCGCGGAAACGGCCCACGTTGGCTTCGTCCAGGGCCGCATCGACCTCGTCCAGGAGGCAGAAGGGCGTACCGCTCACGTCGAGCAAGGCGAAGATAAGGGCGCTGGCCGTCAGGGCGCGCTCGCCCCCTGACAGGAGCGACAGGGGCTGAGGGCGCTTGCCCGGCGGGCGGGCGGTGATTTCCAGCCCGCCGCCATCCAGCATGACCATTCTGGCGCTACCACCACCGAACAAGGTGGTGAAGTTGCGGCTGAAGCGCTGCGCCACCTGCTCGAAGACCTCGGTGAACCGGGCCTCCATCGCCCCGTCCAGTTCGGCCACGATGGCGCGCAGGTCAGCCGTGGCCTGCTCCAGGTCGGCCACCTGGCTGCTCAGGAAGGCATGGCGCTCCTGGAGTGTGGCATACTCTGCCAGGGCATCGGCATCCGGGTGGCCCAGTCGCCGCAACTGGCCCTTCAACTGGCGTAGCTGGTCATCCAGGCCCGCCGGCAACTGCGGGACGGTGGGCAGCGCCGCCTGGCCTTCGAAGGCCAGGCGCAATTGTTGAGCAACGCCAGTTGCCGCGCGGGGCAGCAAATCCAGATCCGCTTCGATGTCGGCCGCCAGGCGGCGAACCCGGTCAGCGGCCTCCCGCGCCGCGCCCTGTGACTGCAACAGAGCGCGCTCGGCGGCCACGACGGCATCGCGGCGGACCGTGGCCCCATCCTCAAGACTGCGCAGCCTTGCGTCGACGGCCACCAGGGCGGCTTCGGCTGGCTCCAGCCGGCCGCGTAACTGGCGGCGCTCGCCTGCGACGCGCTCGCTGTCGGCGCGTAGCTCGGCGGCGCGGCGTGTTACGGTCTCGGTCTCGGCGGTCAGCGCCTGGACGCGGCGGGCACGCTCCTGGGCCTGTCGTTCAAGCTGGGCGTGGGTGGCGCGCCGTTGTGCCAGGAGCTCCGTCTGAAGGCGCTGGGTCTGCGCCGTTGCCGCCGCGATGGCCTGCGCTTCGCCGACACGGGCCTGAAGCTCCACACTGTCGGGCAGCGGCTGGGCGGCCAGGGCCGCGAGGCGCGCTTCTACCTCAGCCAGAGTTGCCAATGCCTGCTCTAAATCGGCAGCCTGGGCTGTCGCCTGCTGCGCCACCCGCGCCAGGTCGTCGCGCTGACGCTGTAGAGTGCGGGCATGGAAAGCCTCGGCCGTAGCAGCCCTCTCCAGCGCGGCTTCCGCGCTGCTGACCTGACCACGCCGCTCGTCGCGAGTCTTGCGCCGTTGGGTCAGTAGCGTCTCGGTGTCGGCCAGCCGCGCCTGAGCCTGGTCGACCTGGGTTCGCGCGGCCGCCGCCCCGTCCTGGGCGGCAGTGATCGCCGCTGCCAGGTCGCCTGCATGCGGCAGACTGGCCCACTCGCGCTCGTAGCTGAGCGCGGTCGCACCGCTGCCCCCACCCACGGTAAGGCTGCCCCGCGCTGTCAGTACCCAGCCAGTGGGGGTGACGACGCGGAGGCAGGGCAGCGTGGCCGCCCATTGGGTGACGAGGGCGCGGGCGGTGGCAATGTCGGGAGCCAGGGCGACGTCTTGCAGCGCAGTTCGAATCACGGGGACCAGCTGGTCTTCCGCCGCTACGTATGTTGCGAGCCAGTCGAGACTTACGCTGGGGACGCTAGCGAGTCGCGAGGCATCATCAGCGGCGAAGAAGGTCACGCTGCCTGCGTCCTCTTCCTGAAGGCTCGCGGCGGCTTCTCGTGCGGCCTCCCAGTCGGCCATCACCAGAGCGTGCAGGGCCGGGCCGAGGGCCGCGGCTACCGCAATCTCCAGGTGGGGCGGAACGCGGAGCGCCTGGGATAGGGGGCAGACAATCCCGCGCAGACTGCGGTTGTCGATAATCTTCTGCGCGGCCCGCCCTAGTTGGGCGCGGCGTAGCTCGGTAAGGATGGCGCGGCGGCGCTCGACCTCACGCTGCGTCGCACGGGCGCGTTCGACCGCGCTTTGCGCCGCCGCATGCGCCGCCTGGGCGATCCGCGCCGACTCGCGCAGAGCGCCCTGAATTGCCTCGGCGTCGCGGAGGCTCTGCTCCGCCTCGGCGAGCTGGGCTTCGGCGGCGCTGAGCCGCGCCCGCGCCGCCTGGCTGCGCCCGGCATGCTCGGCGTGGGTGGCCGTGGCCTCGGCTACGGCCCGCTCCAGCTCACCCTGACGCTCGGCGAGACTCGTGTTGCGCGCCTTCTTGTCACTGGCCGCGTGTGCGGCGCGATTCACGGCCGCCCGCGCCCCCTCAACGGCGGCGGTGTGTCGCTGGCGCTCGGCCCGCGCCTCGCCCAGATCACGCTGCAAGGCGCTCAAGGTCTGGGCCGCCAGCTGCGCCTCGGTGGCGGCGGCCGCTGCTTCCGCCTCGGTCGCCTGCAACTGTGCCACGCTCCCCCGCGTGGCCTGGTCAAGGTTGTCGGCTTCGGTGGCGGCCTCGCTGCGACGGGCTGCGAGTTGAGTCAGGCGTTCGTCGGCCACGGCCAGGTCGCGGCTCACCGTCTCTACGGTGTCGCGGAGCCGGCCGATCTGACGGCGCAGCCCATCGACCTCGGCGCGGCGCTGCTCTCGCTCAGTGCGGGCGGCCGCTACTTCCCCCACTATTGCCTGCGCCTCGGCGTCGCGAGCGGTGGCCTCGCGTTGGCGCTCGACCACGGCCAGCTCGGTGGCCTGGGCGGTGGCCTGGGCGGTGTGCCATTGGTGGCCGTACCACTGCACCAGCAGCCCCTCAAGCTCGGCGCTCAGACGGCGATGCTCCTCGGCGCGCACGGAGAGGCGTTCCAGGCGGCGCAGCTGAGGCGTCAGCTCGCTTAGAATGTCGTTGACGCGAAGCAGGTTGGCGCGTGTCTCATCCAGGCGGCCCAGGGCGCGGTCGCGCTGCGATTGTAGGGGCTTGATGCCGGCCGCCTCGTCGAGCATCACGCGGCGGTCTTCCGGTCGCAGGGCGAGGGCCTGGTCGACGAGTCCCTGCCCGATCACGGTGTACGTATCACCGGCCACACCGCCCGCCGCCAGTAGATGGCTGACGTCGATGAGGCGGGCGCGCTGGCCGTTGATAGACCACTCCGCGTCGCCATCCCGGTAGAGACGGCGGGTGATGACAACCTCGGCGGGCGCGCTCGCCAGAAGAGCGTCGACCAGCTTGGGCGGACCATCGCCCGGCTTGTCGAGGCGGAGGGTCTTGGCGTCTGGCGGCGGGCGAAACCACCCGCCGCTGTTGTCCAGGGTCAGGGAAACCTGGGCCATACCGACCTGATTGCGACCGTCGGCGCCGGCGAAGATCAGGTCTTCACTCTTCTTGCCGCGCAGGTGGCGCACGTTGGTCTCGCCCAGCACCCAGCGCAGCGCGTCGGCCACGTTGCTCTTGCCAGAACCGTTCGGCCCCACAATGGCGGTCACGCCCTGGTCGAAGAGGAACTCGGTGCGCTGGGCGAAGCTCTTATAGCCCTGGATTTCGAGTCGTTTGAGGCGCATGGTCAGGTGGCCGGGAGTGGACAAATGAGCGACACAAGATATGGTCGTTGGGTGCGGCTGTCGAACTAGGGGTAGTATATGGCGAAGGGAGGCGCGAGTCAATTGCGGGCCTTGAGGCGCGGCGGACAGTCGAAGGTCACACCTGCCCGCGACCCATCCGCGAGCGGGCGACCTCGGTGGCGCTACGCAAGGGGGTGCCCAATACGCGCTGGGCCAGGCTCGTGTCGAGGGTACAGTCGAGGGGACGGGTGAGGCCGCTAGCGGCGGCGACGGCGGCCTTGAGACCGTCGGCGGGTGCGCCCACCGCCTGGCATAGCAACGCCCCGAAGTCGTAGCGGCTGAGGGCCTCGGGGCCTGCGACGTGCAGCAGGCCCTGGAAATCGTTGGCGGCCAGTTCCAGCAGGGCGGCGGCGAGATCTGGCGCGTAGATGGGGCAGCGGCGCTCATCCGTGAACAGGGTGACGTCGGTCAGGCCGCGCCCGCCGTCGATGACCCATTGGCTGCGCGCGTCGGGCGGGTCAAGGTCGTAGACGAGGGAGGTGCGCACAATGATGGCGGCCGGCGTAATGGCCTGAACGCCTCGCTCGCTTTGCAGCTTCGCCCGCCCATAGGGGTGCAGCGGATTAGGGGTATCGGTCTCGCGATACTGGCCCCGCCGCCCGTCGAAGACGACATCCGTGGAGAGGTACACCAGGCGCGCCCCCACCCCCGCCGCCGCCAGAGCGACGTGGCGCGTCCCATCGATGATGGCGCGTTCCATGTCAGGGGTGTTGAACTGGTAGGCCGTGTGGATGATGGCGCAGGGGCGCACGGCCGCCACGAGGACAGCGACGGCCGCGGGATCAGTGATGTCTATCTGATGCCAGGTCACGGCCGGCGATAGGCCGACGGGCGGTCGATGGAACCACGTAGCGTGGGTCTGCCAGCCAGCCGCCTGGCGGAGGATGTGGCCGCCGATGAGGCCCATGCCCCCCGTGACGAGCAGGACGGGCGGTCGGCTCACGGAGGGGCGGGGGTGTCGACTGTCTCGCTCATGCTCTCATCGCCGGCTGCGCCATCCAGGCTCATGTCGGTGGGCTGGATTGGGGCGCGGCGCAGGAGGGCATCGCGGGCGGCTTCCTGCTCGGCGACTTGCTTGCTGCGCCCAGAGCCAACCCCGAAGGTGCGACCGCCAATGAGCACCTCCACAGTGAACTCCTTGGCGTGGTCAGGCCCGCGCTGGCCGACGGTGCGATACATGGGCGTCAGCTGCCACTCGCCCTGGCTCCACTCCTGGAGCAGGCTCTTGGCATCCTTGGTCAGTTGGTCGGCGACCATCTCCTCGGCGGACGGGGCAATGAAGCGCAGTACGAAATCG
>CAZJJF010000097.1:6178-11766 GCA_964546245.1 uncultured Anaerolineales bacterium | reverse complement strand
CGCCGCGCCGAGGGTCTCAACACAACTGAGATCGACGACGTGATTCTGGGCTGCGCCATGCCCGAAGGGGCGCAAGGTCTCAACGTCACCCGAGGCGCGCTGCTCCGCGCGGGCCTGCCCGACAGCGTGCCGGGCCAGACGGTCAACCGCTTCTGCTCGTCGGGCGTCCAGACCATCGCCCTGGCGGCCAGCCAGATCATGACCGGCATGGCCGACCTTATCGTGGCGGGCGGCGTCGAGTCCATGAGTTCCGTCCCCATGCGCGGTCACCGTTTCGAGCCGGACCCGTATCTGGTGGAGAACAACCCCGCAGTCTACATGGGCATGGGCCTGACGGCCGAGAACGTCGCAGCCAGGTACGGCGTCAGCCGCGAGGAGCAGGATGCCTGGGCGCTGCGTAGCCACCAGCGCGCGGTCGAGGCCATCGCCAGCGGCAAGTTCGCGGGCGAGATCGTCCCCCTCGATGTGGCAGGCGAGTACCTGGACGACGATGGGCAAGTCAAGACGGCGCAGATGACCTTCAGGGTGGACGAAGGCCCGCGCCGCGACACCAGTCCCGAGGCCCTCGCCAGGCTGCGCGCCGTCTTCAAGGAAGGCGGCTCGGTCACGGCGGGCAACGCCTCGCAGACCAGCGACGGCGCGGCGGCGGTGGTCATCATGTCGGCCGAGAAGGCGCAGGTCTACGGCTACAAGCCGCTGGCCCGCTTCGTCAGCTTCGCCGTCGGCGGCGTCCCGCCGGAGATCATGGGTATCGGCCCCATCGCCGCCGTCCCCAAGGCGTTGGCGAAGGCGGGCTTGCGCATCGAAGACATCGACCTGGTCGAACTGAACGAGGCCTTCGCCGCCCAGGTCATCCCCGTCATCCGCGAGACGGGCATGGACCCCGACAAGGTCAATGTCAACGGCGGCGCTATCGCCCTCGGCCACCCGCTAGGGGCAACCGGCGCCAAACTGACCGTCCAGTTGCTGAACGAGATGCAGCGTCGTGGTGCGCGCTACGGCATGGTCACCATGTGCGTCGGCGGCGGCCAGGGCGCAGCCATCATCTACGAGAATCTCGCGTGATACGTGATCCGGATGAGAACCCTGCGCACGCATCACGGCGCACGCATCAGCCAGTGGCTGAACCGCACTAGAGGAAAGGCCGAATGACCGTTCGTTTCGCTCCGCCGCCCGCGCCCATGACGCTCCACGAGCGCCCCTGGCTGGCGCAGTACGACTACTGGGTGCCACCCCACATCCACTACCCGCGCCAGCCGGTGCAGCGCCTGCTGGAAGTGGCGGTCAGCCGCTTCGGCGCGCAGACCGCGACCATCTTCTTTGGCGCGCGGTTGACCTACCGCGACATCAAGCTCCAGGCAGAGCAGCTGGCAGCGGCCCTGGCCGAGATGGGGGTAGCGAAGGGTGACCGGGTCGGTATTATGCTGCCCAACTGCCCCCAGTACCTGACCGCCTTCTACGGCATCCTGATGGCGGGCGGCATTGTTGTCAACGTCAACCCGACCTTCACCGAGCGCGAGATTGAGTTCGTCGCCGTCGACTCCGGCCTGAAGGTCATCATCGCCCTCGATATGGTCGTCCCGCGCCTGCTGGCCGTCAAAGACCGCACCGCCATCGAGACGGTCATCGTCACCGGCCTGCAAGACCGCCAGCCGCCCGCTATCGCCCAGGGCTACGAGGCCACGCTGCGCGCCCAAGGGCGGCTGCATGACCTGCCCGATCGGCCGTATCTGCGGCGTTTCGATGACGTGCTGGCCGCCGCGCCAGGCGAGCCACCGTCGGTAGCCATCGACGCCGAGGAGGATGTAGCCATCCTCCAGTACACCGGCGGCACGACGGGCCGCCCCAAGGGCGCGATGCTCACCCACTCCAACATCGTCGCCAACGTCGTCCAGGCCTACGTCTGGGGCCGCGAATACGCCCGCCCCGGCGAGGATGTCTGGCTGATGATTCTGCCCTTCTTCCACATCTATGGCCTGACCGTGGGCATTGCCCTGGCGACGTACTACGGGGCGCAGGTGGTATTACTGCCCCAGTTCGACGCCGACATAGCCCTGCGCGCCATCCAGGAATACAAGGTCAGTATCTTCCCCGGCGTTCCGACCCTGTTCGTCGCCCTGTTGAACCACCCGAATGCCACAACCGTCGATTGGAGTTCGCTGCGCCAGTGCAACAGCGGGTCGGCGCCCCTGCCCCTGGAGGTGCTCGAGCGTTTCCAGCGCCTGGCTGATCTCACCATCATCGAGGGCTACGGGCTGACCGAGGCGTCGCCGACGACCCACGTCAACCCGACCTTCAACACCCGCAAGCCCGGCAGCATCGGCCTGCCCTACCCCGACACCGACTGTCAGATCGTGGATGTCGAGACAGGGCTGCGCTCGCTGCCGCCCGGCGAGATAGGCGAGCTGATTATCCGCGGCCCGCAGATTATGAAGGGCTACTGGAATCGCCCCGACGAAACGGCCCTCGCCCTGCGCGGCGGCTGGCTCTACAGCGGCGACATTGCCCGTATGGACGAGCAGGGTTACTTCTACATCGTAGACCGCAAGAAGGACATGATTCTCGTTAGTGGTTTCAATGTTTACCCGCGCGAAATCGAGGAGATTCTCTACACCCACCCGGCCATCCTCGAAGGCGCGGTCATCGGCATCCCCGATAGCTACCAGGGCGAGAGCGTCAAAGCCTTCGTCGTCGTGCGAGAGGGCCATACCCTATCCGCTGGCGAGGTCATCGACTATTGCCACACGCACCTCGCGCCCTACAAATGCCCGCGTACGGTCGAGTTTCGCGACAGCCTGCCCAAGAGCGCGGTGGGCAAAGTGCTGCGTACCGCGCTCCGCCAGCAGGGTTAACAGGAGGCCCTATGGTTTCTTTCGCACCCACTGAAGAACAAGAAATGATTGTCGACTCGGTGCGTGACTTTGCCAGGGAGCAGTTGCGCAACGTCATGCGCGAGGCCGACGAGAGCGGCGACATTCCGGCCGACATTATCGAGACCGGCTGGAGCCTGGGCATCGTGCCCGCGCTCATCCCTGAGCAGTACGGCGGCTTCGCCAGTGAATACTCCGCCGTCACGGGCGCCCTGGTGGCCGAGGAAATGGCCTATGGCGACCTCGCCGCCGCCGTGTACCTTCTGTCGCCCCTGTCGGTCGCCATCCCCATCTTGCTGGGTGGCACGGAGGAGCAGAAGCACGAGTACCTACCGCGCTTCGCCAGCGATAACTTCGTACCTGCCACGGCCGCCCTGATCGAGCCGCGCATCACCTACGACCCAATGGACATGTACACTACCGCCGTCAAGGACGGCGATGTGTATCTGCTCAACGGAACGAAGGCTTACGTGCCCCTGGCCGCCGATGCGAGGATGATGCTGGTGTGGGCCAAGGAGGGCGATACCACCCAGGGCTTCCTGGTTGACCTCGGCGCAGCCGGCATCGCTATCGGCGAGCGCGAGAGGAACATGGGCATCAAGAGCCTGCCCACCTACAAGGTCAGCTTCCGGGATGTCCATGTCAGCCCCACCTGCAAGCTCGGCGGCGAGGCGGGTGTCGATTTCGAGATGATGCTCGACCATTCCCGCGTCGCCATGTCGGCCATGGCTGTCGGCATCGGCAAGGCCGCCCTCGAGTACGCCATGCAATACGCCAAGGAGCGCGAGGCCTTCGGCTCGCCCATCGCCACCCGCCAGGCCATCGCCTTCATGCTGGCCGAGATGCAGACCGACCTGGACGGCGGCCGCCTGCTGGTCTGGGATGCCGCGTGGCGGCTCGACCAGGGCCTGGAGGCGACTCGCGAGGCGCGCCTGGCGAAGACCTTCATGGATGACACGGCCATGATGTGCGGTGACCGATCCGTCCAGATCCTCGGCGGCCACGGCTACATCCGCGACCATCCGGTCGAGCTGTGGCTGCGCAACGCCCGCGCCTTCGGCGTCCTCGACGGCCTGGCAATGGTGTAGATTGACTACAGACCACGGACGACCGACGACCGACGATCCTTGTGGTGGTCGGTGGTCAGTGGTCAACGATGACACAAGGAAGGATGAGCGAAGATGATTGACTTCAACCTCCCTGATCACGTGGCCCAGCAAGTCGCGATGGCGCAGATGGTCGCTGAGCACGTCATGCGCCCCAAGTCGCGCTTCTACGATGAAAGCGAACACGATATCCCATGGGAGTTCGTGTATACCATGTGGCCGCAGATGGCCGACCAGGCCCGCCGCGACCTCGATACCGCCTTGAAGCCCAAGGACAGCAACGGCAGCAGCGGCAACGGCGCCAAGCGCCCCCGCACCACCAACCTGCGCCTGATTCACCTCATCGAGGCGCTGTCCTGGGGCGACGCCGGCATGTACCTGACCATGCCCAGCAGCCAGTTGGCGGGCGCGGCCATCCAGGCCGTCGGCACGCCGGAGCAGAAGGAGCGCTTCCTGCGCCGCTTCACTGGCGACACGCCGACCTGGGGCGCGATGTGCATGACCGAGCCGCAATGCGGCTCCGACACGTCGGCCATTCGCACCACTGCCACCCGCGACGGTGACGAGTGGGTGCTCAACGGAACCAAGATTTTCGTCACCTCCGGCCACAAAGCCCTCAAGGACTCCAACGGCATCATCGTCGTGTGGGCCACGGTGGACCCCAAGGCGGGCCGCGCGGGCATGAAGCCCTTCGTCGTAGAGGCGGGCACGGCAGGCGTCGAGATTCTCAAGCTCGAGCACAAGCTGGGTATCCGCGCCAGCGATACGGCGATGATCGTCTTCGACAACGCCCGCATCCCGGCCGACCACATCCTGGGCAACCCCCAAGTCCTCGATAGCAAGGGCCACCCCGAGGGCTTCAAGGGCGCGATGAAGACCTTCGACGCCACCCGCCCCATCGTGGCGGCCAGCGCGTTGGGCATCGCCCGCGCTGCCATCGAGTACACCAAGGACATCCTCAAGCGGGAAGAGGGTATCGAGATTCGCTACAATGTCCCGCGCCACAAGCTAACCGCCGCTGAGCGCGATGTCATCGACATGGAAGCCATGCATCGCGCCGCGTGGCTGCTGACCATGAAAGCCGCCTGGATGATGGACCAGGGCCTGCCCAACACCCTCGAATCCTCGGAGTGCAAGGTCAAGGCTGGCGAGGCCGTGACCAAGATCACCCAGAAGGCCGTCGAGACGCTTGGCCCCCTCGGCTACTCCCGCGACCACCTGGTCGAGAAGTGGATGCGCGACGCCAAGATTAACGACATCTTCGAGGGCACCGGCCAGATCAACCGCCTGGTCATCGCCCGACGTATCCTGGGCTACACCAGCAAAGAACTGCGGTAGACCCGGCGCGACGTGGGCAATATCAACGAGGGCCACCCGTCACAGGTGGCCCTTACTGCTCACTCTCACCTCGCTCGCGGCGAAGGGCTGCCTTCGCGGGCCGCCCCTGATGACCAACGCAGCGTTCCCGTCAGTTCTAGACTCACCGCTGACCGAGGAGTAGACTTGTAGGCCGAACGTTACTCCCGCCCGCCATGAAGCTCACCTTAAGCGAAACACTGCTATGCCCATTTCTCTAAAGTCCCCCACCGACATCGACCACATGCTCGAGGCG
>CAZJJF010000097.1:4453-6168 GCA_964546245.1 uncultured Anaerolineales bacterium | reverse complement strand
CCCCCCCCCCCCCCCCCCCCTCCTCGTGTCGGTCCCGCCGTACCCCGAGATCTACTCCCAACTGGATGAGGCCGTCAGACCCGGCGCCAGCTTGCGCGAGCTAGACGCTCTTGTCGAAGCCTACATCCACGCGAAGGGCGCGGAAGGCCTGTACAAGGGCTATCGCGGCAGCGGGGCCAGCCACCCGCCCTTTCCCGGCGTCATCTGCGCTTCGGTCAACAACGAAATCTGCCACGGTATCCCTGATGACCGCGTCCTCAAGGAAGGCGACATCATCGGCATCGATATTGGCCTCAAGTACAAAGGCTGGTGCGGCGATGCCTGTATCACTTACGCCGTAGGCAAGGTCTCGCCGCAGGCGCAGCGTCTGCTGGATGTCGCCAGCATGGCGCTAAGCACCGGTATTCGAGCCGCCCAGCCGGGCAACGACCTGAGCGCCATCGGCTACGCCATCCAGGACTACGTAGACAGGCAGGGCATGTCCGTCGTGCGCGAGTGGGGCGGCCACGGCATCGGCAAGAACCTGCACGAACCGCCGTCGGTGTCCCACGTGCGCCAGCGCGAGCGTCCCCTACGCCTGCGCCCCGGCATGGTCTTCACCGTCGAGCCGATGATCAACGTAGGCCGACCCGAATGGCGCATGCTCGATGACCTCTGGACGGTCGTCACCAGTGACGGCTCCCTGTCCGCCCAGTACGAGCATACCATCGCCATCACAGCCAACGGGCCGGAGATACTGACCAAGTTGGATTAGGCGATGGGGAGTTATCGGGGCTACTGATACATGAAACGTGAACCACATTCAACATTCTCACGTTTCACGCTTCACGTTTCACCTATGACGCACCGCGTCTACAAATTCGCCTTTTAGCGGCCAGCCCGCTATACTTGACGTTGAAGTCTATCTCGCAAGGAAGCGTATGTCCTCCTCTCCCTGGCGCGCCCGCCTCGACGGCCTGGACCTCACCGACACCGCGCGGGAATTCGTTGAAGAACTGATCGACGAGAACGAACGCCTGCGCACCTACCTGGCCAGGCATCGCGCCGCACCCGACGCCCCCGCCCCGCGCGAGACGCTGGCCCGGCCCCTCGCCCTCGACACCCGCGCCTTCCCCGACTCCCGCATGCTCGTCACCCTCAGCGCGTCAGGCCTCGCCAAGCGCACCGAAATCAACGCCTACGGCCGCCAGCGACGCGGCGGGGTGGGCGCCTTCGACCTGCGCGTCCGCGACGATGACCCTGCCCGCTTCCTGGCCGTCGCCGATACCGCCGATCATCTGCTGCTGCTCACCCAGCAGGGCCGCGTCTACCGCGTCGCCGTGGCGGCTCTCCCCCTGACCGAACGCAACGGCAAGGGCGAGCCGATCGGCAAGCTGTGCGCCCTGCCCGACGAGGAGCGCGTCGCAGCCGTGCTGGCCCTCGCCGAGACCGACTTGCAGCGCTACATCCTCCTCGCCAGTCAGACCGGCTTCGTCAAGCGCATGCGCGCCCACTACTTCGGCCCCACCTATGAGCAGGGCAAGACCGTTCTCGACCCGCGCCAGACCGGCGGTCCCGCCGCGGCCATGTGCCTCAGTGGCGGCTCGGCCGACATCCTGCTGGTCAGTCGCCAGGCGATGGCGACGCGCTTCAGTATCAGCGCCGCCCCGCTCCAGGCCGCGCCCGGTATCAAGCTGCGTTCCGACGATAGCCTGATCGGGATCGTGGCTGTCAAC
>CAZJJF010000097.1:0-4443 GCA_964546245.1 uncultured Anaerolineales bacterium | reverse complement strand
GCGCGGTGGCCGTCCTCACCGCCGACGGGCTGGGCACACGCCGCCTCATGGAAGGCTTCATCGCCAACAAAGCGCCGGGCGCTGCCGGCAAGATTATGATGAAGACCGACGAGGTCGCCGGCGTGGCATTGGCCCCCGATGGCGCGGAGTTGATTGCCCTGACCCGCTTCGGCAAAGCTATTCGCTTCGAGGCCGACGAGATTCCCGCCAAGACCGCGCCCGTCCAGGGCGTGGATATTGTCGAAGTCCGCGGCGACGCCGTAACCGCCGTCGCCAGTCTCGAATGACATCTCACATTCCGCAACTCACCGCGACACCCAAGGAGACAACGATGACCGACAACCTGACCATGGCCCAGATCATGCACAACATGCCCAAGGTCTTCAAGGCCGACCGCGCCGCCGGTGTGGACGCCGACATCCAGTTCCGTTTTACCGGCGAAGAGCCGGGCGCCTACGTCCTCAGCGTGCACGACGGCCAGGCAAGCATCGCCGACGGCGAAACGCCCAACCCCGCTGCCACTATCGACGCGCCGTCCGAGGTATGGAAGAGCGTCGCCCTGGGCCAGACCAACGCCATGACGGCCTTCATGACCGGCAAGTTCAAGGCAACGGGCGACATGGGGCTGCTCATGCGCCTGCCGACCATGTTCGGGTAGACGTGAGGCCGTTCCCCAGACACGACACACACCGGTACGGACCAAAGACGAAGGACCAAGGAGCAAATCCCCTTGGTCCTTCGTCTTTGGTCCTTGGCCGGGCGACTTGCCTTTATTCGGACTCTGCTTATACTGTCAACACACATTCCGGGCGTCTCGCCCAGTTTCCCTGCCTGCGCATGACCAACCGTATCCCCACCCAGCATCGAGGCTGTTGTCCAGGAGCTGCGCGTGAAGATCACCGGTAGCTACACCTTCGACGCCCCGCAACAAGACGTGTGGGACCTGCTCATGGACCCCAACGTCATCGCTAAGGCCATGCCGGGCGTCGATCAGTTCACCCCTGTCGGCCCCAATCAGTACGAGACGCAGATGAAGGTTGGCCTGGGCGCAGTCAGCGGCCAGTACGCCGCCCGCTTCACCCTCTCCGAAATCAACCCCATCACCTCCTACAAGATGACTATCAACGGCAAGGGCCAGCGCGGCTTTGTCAACGGCACGGGCGAGGTGCGCCTCGAACCCGACGGCGACAAGACTATCTGCCACTACGTCGGCGACGCCGCCCTCGGCGGCCAGCTGGCGGGTGTGGCCCAGCGCCTGGTCGAGGGTGCGGGCCGCACCGTCATCAACCAGGGTTTCAAGTCCCTGGACGCCCAGCTGGCGCAGCGGCGCGCGCCCGCCATTGCCGCGCCTACGATGGAAGCGCCCGCCGGCCCGGCCCCCGAAGCCGCGCCAGGGGTTGCGCCTACACCATCCCCTGCCCCCACCTGGGCCCCACCGGCGCCCGCGCCCTCCGCCGTGCCGACCAATCCCTTCCTGTGGATCGTCGTCGGCGCGGTCGGTATGGCCATCATTCTCTGGCTGTTCGACCGCCGCAAGTAGCCAGGCGCGCCCAGCGGGGGGCGCATGTCGGTTCGCCTCGGTTCGCGCTAACGGTCTCCGTCCGTCATGCCCGTCGGTTCATGCTGTCCGGCTGGCGTCCGTCCAATCCACATGAGGAGAGTGACTGTGACAACTGTGACCCTCACCGTCAACGGCAAGAAGCACACCCACGACGTTGAGCCGCGACTGCTTCTCGTCCACTACCTGCGGGATACCCTCGGCCTGACGGGAACCCACGTAGGCTGTGACACGAGCCAGTGCGGCTCCTGCACTGTTCACATGAACGGCATGGCCGTCAAGTCATGCACCGTGCTGGCAGTCCAGGCCGATGGGGCCGACATCACCACCATCGAGGGACTGGCCCACAACGGCAAACTGCACCCCCTGCAGGAAGGATTCTGGGAGATGCACGGTCTGCAGTGCGGCTTCTGCACGCCGGGTATGATCATGACCGCCGCCGACCTCCTCAAGCGCAACCCCCACCCCAGCGAGGAAGAGATCCGCGCCGGGCTAGAGGGCAACCTGTGCCGCTGCACCGGCTATCACAACATCGTTCGCGCCGTCCAGTACGCCGCCGACAAGGCCCGCTAAGCCCCGCCGCCTTCGACGCCGAGCACTCAGGAGAGAGTCTATGGCAACGCAGATGATTGGCGCCTCCATCAAGCGAGTCGAGGACCCCCGCTTCATCACCGGCAAGGGCATGTACACGGATGACATCAAGCTACCCGGCATGGTCCACGCCGCCTTTGTGCGCAGCCCGCACGCCCATGCCCAGATTACCAGTATCGATGTCAGCGCGGCCCAGGCCATGTCTGGCGTTGCCGCCGTCTACATCGGCCAGGACCTGGCCGACGCAGGCGTCGGCTCCGTGCCGTGTGGCTGGCTGCTGCCCGGCCTCATCATCCCACCCCACCCACCCATCGCCATCGACCGCGTGCGCTACGTAGGCGAGATCGTCGCCGTCGTTCTGGCCGACGACCCCTACACCGCCCACGACGCGGCCGAGGCCGTGGTCGTCGACTACGACCCTCTGCCGGCCGTCGTTGACCCCCGCGCCGCCCACGGCGGCCCCACGGTCCACGACGAAGCCCCCAACAATGTCGCCTTCGACTGGACCATCGGCGACCAGGCCAAGACCGACGCCGCCTTCGCCCAGGCCCACAAGATCGCGCGCGTCGAGCTTGTCAACAACCGGCTGATTCCCAACGCCCTGGAGCCGCGCGCTGCCGTGGCCCGCGTCGAGCCGACCGGCGACATTACGCTGTGGATGACCTCCCAGAATCCCCATATCCACCGCCTGCTCATCGCCGCGTTCATCCTGAACCTGCCCGAGCATAAGCTGCGCGTCATCGCGCCCGACGTGGGCGGCGGCTTTGGTTCCAAGATTTTCGTCTACCCCGAAGAGGTCATCGTCGTCTGGGCCGCCATCCAGAGCGGCCACCCCGTCAAGTGGAACTCCACGCGCCGCGAGAGCTACATCGCCGATGCCCACGGCCGGGACCACGTCACCGAGGGCGAGATGGCCTTCGACCAGGGCGGCCACATCATCGGCCTGCGCGTGAAGACCTGGGCGGGCATGGGGGCCTACCTATCCACCTTCGCGACGGCCATCCCCACCTACCTGTACGGCACGCTCCTGTCAGGCCAGTATCCCATCCCCGCCATCTTCGCCCAGGTCTACGGCACGTTCACCAACACGGTCATGGTCGACGCCTATCGCGGCGCGGGCCGCCCCGAGGCAACCTACGTGGTGGAGCGCCTGGTCGATCTCGGCGCCGGTGAGCTGGGCCTCGACCCGGCTGAGCTACGCCGCCGCAACTTCATCGCGCCCGGCGACTTCCCCTTCCAGACCCAGGTAGCCCTCCAGTATGACAGCGGCAACTATGCCGTCGCCCTCGAGCGCGCCCTGGAGCAGATCAACTATAGCCAGTTGCGCGCCGAGCAAGCGGCCGCTCGCCAGCAGGGCCGCTACATCGGCATCGGCTTCTCGACCGCCATCGAGGCCTGCGGCCTGGCCCCCTCGTCGGTCGTCGGCTCCCTGGGCGCTCAGGCAGGCCAGTGGGAAAGCGCGGTAGTCCGCGTGCATCCCACCGGCAAGGTGTCGGTGCAGACCGGCTCCCACAGCCACGGCCAGGGCCACGAGACGACCTTCGCCCAGATCGTCGCTGACGGCCTGGGCATCCCCGTCGAGGACATTGCCATCCAGCACGGTGACACGGGTAGCTCGCCCTTCGGCTGGGGAACCTACGGCAGCCGCTCGGCGGCCGTAGGCGGCAGCGCCATCGCCGTGAGCGTCCGCAAGCTCCAGGATAAGATCAAGCACATCGCCGCCCACCTGCTAGAAGCCGCCCCCGAGGATATGGAGTACGCCGACGGCAAGGCCTTCGTGCGCGGCGCGCCGACCCGCGTCAAGACTTTCGGCGAGGTCGCGCTCATGGCCCACCTGGCCCACAACTACCCGCCCGACCTGGAGCCAGGCCTGGAAGCGACGAGCTTCTTCGACCCAACTAACTTCACCTACCCCTTCTGCACCCACATTGCCGTCGTCGAAGTCGATTCGGGCACGGGCCAGGTCGAGGTCAAGCGTTATCTGGCGGTGGACGACGTGGGCAACCTCATCAACCCCATGATCGTTGACGGCCAGATTCACGGCGGCGTCGCCCAGGGCATCGGTCAGGCGCTGTGGGAGGGCGCGGTCTACGACGAAAACGGCCAGCTGGTCACCGGCTCCATGATGGACTATGCCTTGCCGAAGGCGCGCTACCTGCCCATGATTGAGACCGACCAGACGGTCACACCCGCCCCGCAGAATCCGCTGGGGGTCAAGGGTGTGGGTGAGATCGGCGCCATCGCCGCGCCCGCCGCCGTCGCCAACGCCGTCATCGACGCCCTCAAGCCCTTCG
>CAZJJF010000096.1:0-11768 GCA_964546245.1 uncultured Anaerolineales bacterium | reverse complement strand
ACCTGTACAAGATGGGCGCGCGCTACTACGACCCGGCCACGGGCCGCTTCACCCAGCGCGACGGCATGCCCGCCAGCTCGTACAACCCCCTGGAGTACAACCGCTACACCTACGTGGCGGGCAACCCGGTCAACGCCACCGACGCCACGGGCCACGCCCAGTGGTGCGACGACTATTGTAGTACCCCATCTCGGCGTGGGGTCACGCCCGCCGACCAGCGGCTTTTGTCACCAATGGCAGCCTGACGGCGCGAGTTGACATCGCTTGTGAGTATGCCATAATAACCGGCCAGGGGATACGGTCGACGAATATGGCGGGTAGGATACTGTCGAACCGCTGCGCGCCCCGGGCATCGTGCCCCCAGGTGGCAATGAGCCGCCCCACCGGCAGAGGAGGCCGTATGGCAGGCAAGAAGGACCGCAAGAAGGATAAACAGCGCAAGGCGCAGGCCGACGGCGCGGCGGGGGCTGGCGTCGCGGCCGCCGCGACCGGCGCGGCCGCCGGAGGGGCAGCCGAACCCAAGCCCAAGCTGAGCCGCAAGGAGTTCGAGGCGGAGCTAGAGAAGCTCCAGGTCGAGCTGGTCAAGATGCAGGAGTGGGTCAAGGCCAGCGGGGCCAAGGTGTGCGTCCTGTTCGAGGGGCGCGACGCGGCCGGCAAGGGCGGCATCATCAAGCGCATGACCGAGCGCACCAGCCCCCGTGTCTTCCGCGTGGTGGCCCTCCAGTCGCCCACCGAGCGCGAGAAGTCGCAGATGTACTTCCAGCGCTACATGCCCCATTTGCCGGGGGCGGGCGAGATTGTACTCTTCGACCGTAGCTGGTACAATCGGGCGGGCGTCGAACGGGTGATGGGCTACGCAACAGAAGACCAGGTCGAGTACTTCTTGAAGTACGCGCCGGCGGTCGAGCGGGCCATCATCGCCTCGGGAATCATCCTGGTCAAGTACTGGCTGGAAGAGACGATGGAGGACCAGACCGCGCGCTTCGAGGAGCGCATCAACGACTACCGCAAGATCTGGAAGCTCAGCCCGATGGACCTGGAGAGTCATCGACGCTGGTACGACTATTCGCGGGCGCGGGATGCGATGTTCGCGGCCACCGACACGCCTGAGTCGCCGTGGTGGGTGGTGGACTCGCATGAGCAGCGGCGGGGTCGGCTGAACTGCATCTCTCACTTCCTGAGTCTCATCCCTTACGAAGAGGTCCCGCGAGAGAAGGTGAAGCTGCCGAAGCGCCAGCCACGAGGCGACTACGTGGAACCTGACTATCCCTTCCGCTGGATTCCGACGCCGTACTAGGGTGGGGGCGCAGGTGTCTGGCGCGGTTCGAGGTCGGTCGTGATTGCAGCCATGGTATGGGGCGGGCTGGCCGCCGCCTCCCTGTTGGTTGGCTACGGGCTGATGACGCGAGGCCCTTCCAGGCGCACGATGGGCCTCATTATGGGCCTCGGCGCGGGGGCCTTGATCAGCGCCATCGCCTATGAGCTTGTTCCCGAGTCATCGGCGCAGGGTTGGTCTGGTGTGGCCGCCTTTGGGCTAGGCGCGCTCGCCTTCTTCGTTGGCGACTGGCTTGTGGATGGGCAAGGCGGCGCGGAGCGCAAGGACATCAGCGGCGAGCAAGGCGGCTCAGGCCCCGCGATCTTCATTGGCACCCTGCTCGACAATATACCCGAGTCCCTTGTTCTCGGTATCGGGTTTGCGCTGGGCGGCGCGATCAACGTCGCCTTCCTGGTGTCAGTCTTCATCTCAAACCTGCCGGAGGGCATGGCGGGGTCACTCAATCTCGCCGCGGCGGGATACTCACAGCGCCGCATCCTCTGGATGTGGATGAGCCTGGTGCTGGTCTCTGGCGTTTGCGCGGGCCTGGGTTACACTGCCGTTTCCTGGCTTCCCAGCGCCGATGGCCGCCTGGCCCAGGCTTTCGCGGCGGGTGCGATGTTGACCATGCTGGCGGATGCCATGATGCCGGAAGCCTTCGAGCATGGCGGTAAGCTCGTCGGACTGTTCACCGTGCTAGGCTTTGTGGTGGCGGCCATCTTATCGGCCGCGCAGTAGCGGCATTAGTTTCAGTACCATCATCCTTCATCCTTATCTCTCATCAGGAAGGACTCACACTATGGTCGAATCATCGGGAACGCAACCCACGTGGTACACGCAGACGACCGAGGAGGTCGCCCACACCCTGGGCGTCGACCCGGCCCAGGGGCTTAGCGCCGCCGAGGCTCAGCAGCGGCTTCAGCAGGTCGGCCCCAACGCGCTCGCCGCCAAGAAAAAGGAACCCGGTTGGCGCGCCTTCCTACGTCAATACAAGGACTTCATGCAGATCATCCTGATCGTCGCTGCCGTCGTCAACCAGATCTTTACCGGCGACTGGAGCACGACCCTGCTCCTGGTGGGGCTGACCATCTTCAACGCGGTGTTAGGATTGCGTCAGGAGGCTAAGGCCGAGGCCAGCCTCTCGGCCCTGGAGAAGATGCTCAAGAACGTCGCCCGCGTTCGCCGCGACGGCCAGGCCGTCGAGATCGACGCCGAGGGCCTGGTGCCGGGCGACATCGTCCTGATGGAGGCGGGCAACCGCGTCCCCGCCGACGGTCGCCTGTTCGTAGCCGCGACCCTGGAGATCGAGGAGGCGGCCCTGACCGGCGAGAGTGTCGCCACCCTCAAGGACACTACGGCCATCACCAAGCCTGAAGTGCCCCTGGGCGACCGCCTCAACATGGCCTTCATGAACACCTCGGTGACCCGTGGGCGCGGCGAGATGATCGTCACCACCACCGGCATGGCGACCGAGATGGGCCACATTGCCGACCTCCTCAACAAGACCGAGGCCGACAAGACGCCGCTGCAGAAGCAACTCGACCGGCTGACCCTCGTTATCGCCGGCCTGGCGGGGGTGACCTTCATCCTGATGCTGCTGCTCGGCTGGCGCAACGGCCAGTCGTTCCAGGAATTGTTCGTCGCCGGTGTGGTGCTGGCTATCGCTGCTATCCCCACGGGCATGCCCGCCGTGGTCACCACCCTGTACTCGATGGGCACGCGCGTACTGGCCAGCCAGAACGCCATCGTCAAGCGCCTGCCGTCGGTGGAGACCCTCGGCTCGGTATCGGCCATCTGCTCCGACAAGACCGGCACCCTGACCCTCAACAAGATGACGGCGCGCGAATTGATCGTCCCTGGCCAGAACTACTTCAAGGTCACCGGCGAGGGCTACGGCACTCAGGGCCAGATTCAGAGCGCAGGTGGCGCCAAAGTCGATCTAGAGGCTGCGCTGCTGCCCATGGCCCTATGCGCCGACGCTCGCCTGGACGGCGAGAGTCTCATCGGTGACCCCACCGAAGGCGCTCTCATCGTCCTGGCTGAGAAGGGCGGTATCAGCGTCGATGAGGCACGGCAGATGTACCCCCGCGTCGCTGAGGTGCCTTTCGATTCCGACTACAAGTTCATGGCGACCTTCCACAATATGACCAACGAGCAGGGCCAGCCCGTGGTGCGTGGCTTCGTCAAGGGCGCGCCCGACGTGCTCATCGCTCGCGCCAGCTCCTACTGGCTGCCCGGCGGCCAGACGGCAACCATCACCGACGAGAACCGTCAGATGGCTTTGCAGGGCAACGAGCGCCTGGCTCAGGGCGGGATGCGGGTCATGGTGGTGGGGCGGCGAGACTTCGACCCCGCCAGCTTCAATGCCCAGGGCGACCTGATCAGCGAGGTCAAGGACCTGACGCTGCTGGCGATGGTGGGCATCGTGGACCCGCCGCGGGCCGAGGCGAAGGACGCTATCGCCAAGTGTCACAGCGCGGGCATTCAGGTGCGCATGATCACTGGCGACCACGCTGTCACCGCCGCCGCCATCGGCCACGAGCTTGGCATCGAGGGCCAGGCCCTCACCGGCGCCCAGTTCGCCGCCCTCAGCGACGAGGAACTGGCGCAGCAGTTGCCTGACATCGGCGTGGTAGCCCGCGTCGCGCCTGAGGACAAGATTCGCCTGGTGGCGATGCTCCAGAAGCAGCACAACATCGTGGCGATGACGGGTGACGGGGTGAACGACGCGCCCGCGCTGAAGAAGGCCGACATCGGGGTGGCGATGGGCATCACGGGTACGGAGGTGTCGAAGGAAGCGGCGGTGATGATTCTCACCGACGACAACTTCGCGACCATCGTCAAGGCGGTGGAATACGGGCGAGCGCTGTACGACAACCTGACCAAGTACATCCGTTTCCAGATGACGGCGCTGATCGCCTTCATCGCAACATTCCTGGGGGCGGCGCTGTTCGTGATCGCCAACGGCATCCCGTTCACGCCAGTGGTCGTGCTGTGGATCAACTTCCTGATACAGGTGCCGATCGCGATCGCCCTGGGCTTCGACACGCCATCGTCTGGGCTGATGGAACGCAAGCCGCGCCCCTTGAGCCAGCCGGTACTGTCGCGGTCGCAGTGGGTGCGCATCGTATTCATGGGTGTGCTGCTCGCGGCGGCCACCCTCTTCATCGAGGCCTCCTACGAGCCAGGAGGGACGACACTGGCGGCGACGATGGCCTTCGTGGCCTTCTCGCTGTTCAACATCGCCATCGGTCTGAGCAGCCGCAGCGAGACCGAGACTGTGTTCCACCGCGACACGCTGGCCGACCGGCGCCAGTTGCAACTGTATGGACTGGCGCTGCTGTTCGTTCTGCTGCCCACGGTACTCGACTTTCTGGAGCGGTGGCTGGGCCTGACCACCCTCAACCTGACGCAATGGCTGGTGTGCCTGGTATTCGCTCTGGCCTTGCTGCTGGTGGACGAAGTTATCAAGGGCTTCCTGCGCCGGCGGCGGCGCAGCGTCCCCGCCCAAGCGAGTCAGAGCGCGGCTGCGCCCGAGCCAGCGAAGTAAGTTTACCTTTCGAGGCTGTGGCGCTGGCCCTGTTGATATGATATACTCGCTCCAGCGGGCGATGATGGGCTTCGCGGGCGTCGAGCCGCAGAAGGGGAGAGGAACATGGGCGGTTGTCGTCTGAGTCTCATGGCGGTGGTAGGCGCGCTGCTGGGCGCGGGAGTGGGGCTCTTGATCGGCTGGCTGCTGTGGCAGTTGGGCTTCACTTTGATTGGCACAGCCGTCATGCTGGTCGGCGCGGGCGCTGGCGCGGTTTTCGGCTTCTTTGCTGTCGCCTCGTGGAGCGAGCGGCGCGCTCAAACCCGCGAACAGAAGAAGGGAGATTCCCCGTGAGTACCGAGGGTGTTCGCTTGATTGTCGCGGCGTTCGATGATGTCGCAGCGGCTGAAACGTGTCTGGAGAACCTGGCGCAGGCCCGCCAGGACGCTGGCGCCGGCGTCCTGGATGCCGCGCTCGTCCGACGTGACGAGAACAACAAGCTGCAGCTGAAAGAGCTGAAGGACATGAAGGCGGGCAAAGGGGCCGCGATCGGCGGTGTTGTTGGTGGGCTAATCGGCCTGATCGCCGGCCCGGTGGGTTGGGTCGCGCTGGGCGGCGCGGCGCTAGGTGGGTTGATGGCAAAGTTGCGCGACAGTGGCTTTCCGGATGAGAAGCTCAAGGCGCTCGGTGAATCGCTGACGCCGGGCACGGCGGCCGTGGTGGCGGTCGTGAAGCCAGAGATGGCCAGTCGGGTGGAGGCGATGCTCACGGAGCGAGGAGCAACGCGGCTGAACGAGCAGATGGACGAGAATCTGGTGGTTGACCTATCCGATCATCGGGCGGCGGTGGAAGACACCCTGGCGCACCAATCGATGATGGGGTTGGGGAAATCAAGCACGGGCGACGTGTAGCCTGGGCTATACATGGTGGCTAACAACCTGACTCATGCCTTGAAAGGAGACCGGTCATGTGTTGCTTCTTTCTCGCCCTGGTGTTGCTGGGTCCACGTATTGTGGGTGCGCTGTGGTGGCTGTTTCAGCCTGGGCTATGGCAGCTGGCCTTCAATAGCTGGCCCATTGTCTGGTGGCTGTGGCCAGCGGCCGGTCTCATCTTCCTTCCCTGGATGACCTTGATGTACGTTCTCGTCTCGCCCGGCGGGGTTGTGGGCTGGGACTGGCTGTGGGTAGGGTTGGCGCTACTCGCCGACATCGCCAGCTACACGGGTGGCTATGGCCGCAAGCGCGTGCCGGGCTACACCGGCTACTAAGCCAGCACAGAGGATAGTGGCACAGTCGCCTAAGGAGGATAGGATGCCAGGCTTGATTCGAGGTATGGCGCGCACAGCGGCGGTGGTAGGGACGGCGACGGCAACGCGGAACGCAGTGAACCGCCGCCAGGCCGACAAGAACATGGCGGCCTATCAGCAGGCGGCGGGCGCGACGCAACCGCCGCCGCCGCAGGTCGTCTACGTGTCGGCGCCACCACCGCCGCAAGCCACCTACGCGCCGCCGCTGCCGCCCCAGGACCTCGTGGCGCCACCACCGCAGTACGCGCCACCGCTGGCATCCGCGCCGGCCCTCCAGGAGGACATCATCACCCAATTGGAGCGGTTGGGGTCGCTCAAGGCGCAGGGGCTGCTAACCGAACAGGAGTTTGCGGCTCAGAAGGCGCGACTGCTGGGGTTGGTCTGAGTACCAGGCCCTCGAATAGTTCGTAGCCCTCAGGCCAGACTGCTCGGCGTCTGGCTGCCGTGGCGAAGGAACCGACTCTCTCGACGCCGGCCGGCGGTCACGTTCGTGGCTTCCGGTCGGCTCGAGTCGGGGCGAAGGTCCTCAAGCCTTGAAGCTGCCCCTATCGGCAACCAGACGAAGCGCCCCAAGTGGCTGACTCCTGTTGCGCTGGCTGCGAATCAGGGGTCCACCGGCGATGGCAACGAGGCGGGCTTACACAGGAGACCAGAAAGCGCATGGACAATATACCTGCATTGGTTGTTTTCGCCCTCTCGGTTGCCGCGGTGATGATCGCCATTGAGGGGGGCTACCGGGTCGGCCAGCGCGTCTACAACCGCACGGAGGATGAGAAGGAATCGTCGGTCTCGGCTATCTCCGGTGCGATCCTGGGCCTGCTGGCGTTCATTCTGGCCTTTACCTTCGCGATCGTGTCTGATCGGTTTGACGCGCGCAAGGCCCTCGTGCGCGATGAAGCCAATGCTCTCCGGACGGCCTATTCACGGTCCGAGTTCCTCCCGCAGCCAGATCGCAACGAAGCAAAGACGCTGCTTCGCAGATATGTGGACGATCGCGTGGCCGTTGTTCAGAGTAATGATCTCGATCAGGTTTTGGCTGGCCTCGACAGGGCAGATCGCACCCAACGACGTCTATGGGATATGGCGGTTGCCAATGCCCGCCTGGACATGAACTCTGATGTAGCCGCCCTCTATATTGAAGCGCTCAACGAGGTGATGAATGTGCATGCTTTGAGGGTGGCCATCGGCATTCAAGCGCGGATTCCGCCTACCGTCTGGCTGGTACTCATCGCCCTCATCCTGCTCGGCATGATAGGAGTAGGATACCAGACCGCCATCGCCGGCTCGCGGCGGACCTGGGTCACGCTCTTCCTCGCTCTCTCGTTCTCCCTGGTCATCATGCTCATTGTCGAGCTTGATCGCCCGCAAGCTGGCTCTATTGCTGTTTCGCAGCAGCCGCTGATCGATGTGAAGGCATGGATGAACGCGGATCCGAACGGCCCCTAAGCCCGCGTCTGACCGGCCATTGAAAGGCGTGTCGGCAAAGCAACCTCTGCTCAGTATCGGCGACATGAAGGTCGGGGCCGGCTGGGTGACAAAGCATAAAGGCGTTGAACCATGACTACTAGCACAGCGGAGAAGAAGGCGGGCTGGGGCGTCATCGCCATGCTGTCGGCGGCGCAGTTCGTCATGGTCCTCGACACGACCGTGATGAACGTGTCGATCTCCCAGATCGTCGAAGATCTCAACACAACTGTCGTCGGCTTGCAGACGGCCATTACCCTCTACACGCTGGTGATGGCGGCCTTCATGCTCATCGGCGGCAAGCTGGGCGACCGATGGGGGACCAAGCGCGCCTATGCCATAGGCCTGCTGGTGTACGGCACTGGCTCGCTCATCACGGCTCTCTCGCCCACGTTGGGTGTGCTGATTGTCGGGTGGTCGTTCATCGAGGGGTTGGGCGCGGTATTGGTCATCCCGGCCATCGCCGCGCTGACGGCGGCCACCTACACAGGTCGCCAGCGCGCGTTGGCCTACGGTATCTTGGGCGGTGTCAGCGGCGCCTCGGCGGCCCTCGGCCCGCTGATTGGTGGCTGGGTGACCGCTAACTACACCTGGCGGCTGGTCTTCGCCACGGAAACCGTCGTCGTGCTGGCGCTGATGCTCTTCCTACGCGCCATCCCATCGACACCGGGCAATCGCGGCCAACTTGACCTCGGCGGCGCATTCCTATCGGCGGCAGGCCTGGGCCTGGCGGTCTTCGGCATCCTGCGCTCCAGCCAGTGGGGCTGGATCGCGCCCAAAGCGGCTGCGCCGCTGACACCGCTGGGGCTATCGCCCGTGTTCTGGCTGATCGTCGTCGGTCTTGTCCTGCTAGGGTTGTTCGCCCGCCGCGAGGAAGCCCTCATCGAGGCCGGCCGCGAGCCACTGCTCGACATACGCCTGTTGGGGATTCCGCGCCTGCGGGCAGGTCTGACGACACTGCTCTGCCAGCAGTTCATCATCATGAGTACCTTCTTCGTGCTGCCACTCTACTTGCAGACGGTGCTGGGCTATGACTCGCTGCAAACCGGCATCACCATCCTGCCGCTGTCGATGGGTCTGTTCGCGTTCGCCCTTCTGGGGGCCTCGTTCGCGGCGCGTCACTCACCGAAGCGTATCGTCGAGATTGGCCTCGTGGCGATGCTCATCGGCGAGGTCTTGCTTATCGCCTTTACCGGGCCCAACCTGCGTTCGGTGGGTTTCGCAGTGGCGCTGGCCCTGGTGGGCGCGGGATTGGGTTTGCTGGCCTCGCAGCTTGGCAACGTCATCATGTCGTCTGTCGCGCCCGAACGGGGGAGTGAGGCCGGTGGCCTGCAAGGAACGGCGCAGAATCTAGGGGCCTCGCTGGGAACCGCGCTGGTCGGCTCGATTCTCATCGCATCGCTGGTGACCAATTTCCAGGACGCCGTGCTGGCGAACCCAGCCCTTGCCGACGTGAGCAGCGAGATCGCTGCGGCGGCTGAGGCGAACGCCAACTTCGTCAGCGTAGAGCAGGTGCAGGCAGGCGCCGAACAGGCGGGCCTCAGCCCCGCCCAGGTCGACGCCCTTGTTGCAGAATACGCCGACGCCCAGATCACCGCGCTCAAGGCGGCGTTCGCATCCATCGCTCTGTTTGCGCTGCTGGCTCTGTGGTACGTTCGGCGGCTGCCGACGCGCCCGACGGACGACACGCCAGCGGCGGCGACAGCGACGCCCAGCGGAGCCGGTGCGGGCTAACGCCCTGGCTCGACCAAGTCGCGGCGACTACCGGCAGGTAGAATCTGTTGGGGGCCGCGCCGACACCCTCAGCGGCGTGAGTACGCCCTCGATGGCGCGGCGGTTCGGCTCCAGCCAGGGGGGGAGTTGGAGCGATGTCCCCAACTCTGCGATCGGTTCGTCCACCGTGAAGCCTGGCCCCACGGTCGCCAATTCAACGATGTGCCCGTCGGGGTCGGCGGTGTAGATGCTCTTGAAGTACACGCGATCCATGACGGGGGAGACTCGGAGGTGGGCGCGCACCAGACGCTCCCGCCATTCTAGCTGTATCGCCTCGTCGGCCACCGCCAGGGCAAAGTGATGCGTCTGCCCTGGCCCCAGCCGCGCCGGCCGCGTCCTGGCGGGGTCGCGCTCGAAGTAGGTGATGAGCGTACCCGGCGCGCCCTCCCCTACCCCCCAGTACCAATGCGCCGACGTTGGGTCGTCGAAGTTTGACGTCCGCTTCACCAGGCGCATCCCCAGCGTCTCGCCAAAGAACGCTTGCGTCTGCTCGATGTCGGACCCGATGGCTGTGATGTGGTGCAAGCCTCGGCTGAGCGCCATGTCCGGCGTGATACCGGCCACCGGCTCCGGCCAGGTCGCGGCCTGGATGCGCGCCTCGTCGCGGTTGCGCACCACCATATCAGCCGGTGGCGCGCGGTACTCGGTCCCAATGCGGTCAGGCGCTTCGTCCACCGTCCAGCCCGGCCCCTCCGTCGCAATCTCGATGATGACCCCGTCGGGGTCCTTGAAGTAGATGGAAGTGAAGTAATGGCGGTCCAGCGGGCCATCGACCTTCAGGCCCAGGTCGGTCAGCCGCCGCTTCCATTTGAGCAGGCCGTCGTAGTCGGCCACGCGCAGGGCAAAGTGATGAGTACCGCCGATGCCCCACTGCCCGCGTGGCGCGCCGGACCACTCGAAGAAGGTAATGGCGCTACCGGCGCTGCCTGTCTCGTCGCCAAAGTAGAGGTGGTAGCTGGCAGGGTCGTCGAAGTTGACGGTCTGCTTGACGAGTCGCTGACCCAGGACGCGGGTGTAGAAATCAACGGTGCGCTGGGCATCGGCGCAGACCAGGGTAATATGGTGGATACCGAGGATCGTCATGGGGAAACCTCGCGAGGGCAAAGCGCGCCCAACGGGGCTACAGGTGATGTTGGGCGATGATTGTTCTCCGATTCTAGTCGGCAGCCGCCGATTCCACAACCCAAACCGCCGCGACGCAACTCTTGCCCACAGCCTCTGGCAAGCGCGCTCGTTGTGCTATAATCTGATGGCTAGACCCTGGCACGCCTACGGCGCGGCCGTTCAAGAAAGAGAGGGGTTCAATCGCTATGGCCGACCATGTCTCCATTACTCAGCGTCCCGCCTGGCAAGCCCTGGCTGCCCACCATCAGGCAATCAAGGACGTCCATCTCAAGACCTTGTTCGCGCAAGACCCCCAGCGCGGTGAGCGGCTGGCGGTAGAAGCGGACGGCCTGTACCTGGACTACTCCAAGCATCGCGTCACTGACGAAACGCTGCGACTGCTGCTGGCCCTCGCCCGCGAGAGCGGCCTGGAGGCACGCCGCGATGCCATGTTCAGGGGCGACAGAATTAACATCACGGAGAATCGGGCTGTGCTGCACGTGGCATTGCGCGCGCCGCGCGACGCCCAGATTTTCGTCGATGGCAAGAATGTCGTACCCGAGGTCCATGCCGTCCTGGACCGCATGGCAACTTTCGCCGACAGCGTGCGCGGTGGCAAGTGGCAAGGGTACACGGGTCGGCCAATTCGTAATGTCGTCAACATCGGCATCGGCGGCTCGGACCTCGGTCCCGTCATGGCCTACGAGGCCTTGCGCCACTACGCGGCGCGCGACCTGACCTTCCGCTTCGTGTCCAACGTGGATGGCACGGACTTCGCCGAGGCGACCCGCGACCTGGACCCCGCCGAGACGCTATTCATCGTCTCGTCCAAGACGTTCACCACCCTGGAAACGATGACCAACGCCCACACGGCGCGCGCCTGGACGCTGACCGCGCTCAAGGACGAGCAGTCGATTGCCAGACACTTCGTCGCCGTCTCGACCAATGCGGAGCAGGTAGCCAGATTCGGCATCGACACGGCCAACATGTTCGGCTTCTGGGATTGGGTCGGCGGCCGCTACTCGATGGACTCGGCCATCGGCCTCTCGACGATGCTCGCGATCGGCCCCGCCGGCTTCCGGGAGCTGCTCGAAGGCTTCCACGCGATGGACGAGCACTTCCGAACGGCGCCCTTCGACCAGAACCTCCCGGTGCTGATGGCGCTGCTCGGTGTCTGGTACGTGGGCTTCTTCGGCGTGCGCGACCTCGCCGTGCTGCCCTACGACCAGTACCTGAAGCGCTTCCCGGCCTACCTCCAGCAGCTCACGATGGAGAGC
>CAZJJF010000095.1:0-11773 GCA_964546245.1 uncultured Anaerolineales bacterium | reverse complement strand
CCGAGCCTATCAACGTCGGCCCCAACGCTGGATGCTGAAGGTAGTCGTCGAGGCGGGAGAGGTTGTGACCGCTTACCGCGTTAGTCGGATGAAGCAGGGAGAGACAGTTCTATGGCGAGCATAGTAATTCCGGCAGCCGTCCAGGCCTACTTTCCCAAGACCATTGAGCCATCAAAGCTATGGGTCCACTATAACCCAGCGGCGGATTCGCTGACCATCTACTTCACCGACGCCCCCGTGCCCAGCATCTGGACCGACATTGATGCCTACGCCTACGTCGGCTTCGCGCCCGACGACGAGAGCATCGTGACCGGCGTGATGATCGAGCATTTCAGCCAGTGGCTGCTCGCCACGGATCAGCCGCGCAAGACCGCCGCCTAGCCACAACCTCACGTGACATCCGTGGGCATCGTGACGCGACAGGCCTCCTGCTGGCTACGAACGACCCCGGTCGCGGGGGCTACCGGGGTGCGTGTCGGGCGTGACGAGAGATGCGCCACCGCCGGGGTGGCGAGCCTGGCTAGCGGGGGTAGACAACCTCCCCGTCGTGCCACTCTGGCTCGCCGGCAAACAGCGCGGCCATCCGCTGATAAAAAGCGTCCTGCTCAGGCGAGTCGGCGTTGGCAAAGTAAGATTCCTTGCTCTCGAAGATCACCGCCGCCATATACACGCTGGGGTCGGCGTCCATGCGGTACGTATACTGGGTCACGAACCCCGGCACGCGTCGAGCCATAAACTCATCCAGCAGCTCTAGCATCGAGGCTTCTGCCCCTGGCTTCAGTTGCCCACGCATGATCGTCCCGTACATGCTAGCCTCCTTGTGTGGGTAAACCGGACTGTCGTATCTGCCCGCTCGTATCTAGATGATAGGTGGACTGAAGGGCCAGCACAAACGCACCGCGCAGCCGACAACCCTGGCGGTCAGTTCACTCTGGTCATTACGGTTTGCGAGCCTGACGCCAACGAATGGGATGCTGAGAGACCGCTTAACCTGCCCAACACCCTCTTCCAACACTGCCCCTGGCGCGGACCTGATCCGCCTCTGGGAGCGGCTGCCCGATCAGCCGTGGCTGATCGGAAGCGCCGGCGACACCCACTCGCTCCTTCCAACCTTTAACTCTGATGTACGAAACCTTCGAACACACCGCCGACCTGGGGCTGCGCGCCCGCGCCGCGACACTCGACGAACTGTTCGCGGACATGGCGCGCGCCTTGACGGCCACGCTGGTCGAAGACATGGCGGCCGTGCGCCCACGGGCGACGCTGCGCCTGCGCATCGAGGGCAATGATACGGCTCTTCTCCTGTTCGACTGGCTCAACGAACTGTTGTATCGTTTCGATGCCGAGGGCTGGCTCTTCGCCGACTTCGCTGTGCGCGTGTCGAACGACGGTTTGGAGGCCGAGGCGCGCGGCGAGCCAGTGGACACCAGCCGCCACCGGCTGGACCACGAGGTGAAGGCCATCACCTACCACGGGCTGACGGGCGAGCGCACGCCCGACTGCGGGCTGGCCGAGGTCATCGTGGACATCTGACAGAGGGCTGTATGGGCAAGCAAGGCTTTGACGGACCGCTGGAGCGGGTGACACCCTACTCGTGGCGCATCCCCAAGCGCTATCGGGAGGGTATGCGCGTCGACGGCATTATCTACGCTGACCAGCGCCTTATCGCCGGTCTCAAGGCCGACCAGGCTCCCGAGCAGGTGGCGAACGTCGCCCACCTGCCCGGCATCCAGGTCGCGAGTCTGGCCATGCCCGACATTCACTGGGGCTACGGCTTCCCCATCGGCGGCGTATGCGCCACCGACCCCGACGCGGGCGGCGTCATCTCACCCGGCGGGGTGGGCTACGACATCAACTGCGGCGTGCGGCTGGTGCGGTCGAACCTGACGGAGAAGGAGGCGCGGCCGCATCTCAAGCAACTGGTCAACGCCCTGTTCGAGCAGATTCCCGCCGGCGTCGGCCGCTCAGGGTCATACCGCTTCGAGCGCGACGAGCTACGGCGGTTGATGGCCGACGGCGTGCCCTACTTGCGACGGCGCGGCCTGGTGACAGACCTCGACCTGGAGCATACCGAAGGCCACGGCCGCCTGGACGGCGCGGAGCCGCGCTGGGTCAGTGACCGCGCCCTGGACCGGGGCGCGGAGCAGTGCGGCACGCTGGGATCGGGCAACCACTTCCTGGAGGTCCAGGTCGTGGATGAGATTGTGGACGACCAGGCGGCGGCGGTCATGGGGCTGCGCCAGGGGCAGGTATGCGTGATGATTCATAGTGGCTCGCGCGGCCTGGGCTACCAGGTGTGCGACGACGCCCTGGCCATGCTGCGCGGCGTGCCCGACCGCTACGGCATCCACCTGCCCGACCGCCAGCTGGCCTGCGCCCCTGTGAATAGTCCCGAGGGTGAGCGCTATATCGGCGCGATGCGGGCGGCGGCTAACTTCGCCTGGTGCAACCGCCAACTCCTGATGTGGCAGGCGCGGGAGGTCTTCGCCGCTGTGCTCGGCCGGCCGTGGGAAAAGCTCGACATGCAGCTGATCTACGACGTGGCCCACAACATCGCCAAGTTCGAGGAGCACGTCATTCACGGCCAGGCCAGGCGCGTCTGGGTGCATCGCAAGGGAGCGACGCGGGCCTTCCCGCCCGGCCACTCGGAGGTTCCCGCCGCCTACCAGGCCATCGGCCAGCCGGTCATCATCCCCGGCGATATGGGCCGCGCCAGCTGGGTGCTGGTAGGGCAGCCGGGCAGCATGGCCCACACCTTCGGTACGACGTGCCACGGCGCCGGTCGCGCCCTGAGCCGCACCGCCGCCGTCAAGCGCGCCGAGGGCCGCCGTATCGACGCGGAGCTAGAGAAGAGCGGTGTCATCGCCCGCGCCCGCAGTTGGAAGGGCCTGGCTGAAGAGCAGCCCGACGCCTACAAGGATGTGGACGTGGTGGTAGACGTGGTCCACCAGGCGGGGCTGTCGAAGCGGGTGGCGCGCCTGCGACCCATCGGCGTCATCAAGGGCTGATAGCGGCTATCGGCCAGCCGTGCCATCATGTGGCAGCGTCGGATGCCAACCTTAAATTTAGAGGCTGTTTTGTTCGCCCCACGGCGGCAGCAACGAGTTCCCACAGCATCTACCGGCTGTGGTGCGAGGGCGGCTGCGCGGCACAGCATGTGGTGATTTCGCGCCAACTGCCAGAGCCATGTTATCTACAGAACATTTGACCGATTGCGTGCCCCTGGTCTTTCTGCTACAATCATCGCACCCAAGAACACGGTGTCGGCTCCCCTCCTGTCACGCCAGCCAGGCGCCGCCCGAGATATAGGCTCCTGCCGCCTCCGCGCGCCGCCCAACGCACGGATGGGGCCTGGGTCTCCACGGTGGTAATACGTTGCGCTTCATCCCGCCGAGCTAGTCTGCCTCAGCGGCCACTGATGTTGTTGTCGGTACGGGTGCGGTACGGCCCCTCAACGCCAAGACGGGTAAACGCATATGTTAACGACGCCTCTATCGCCCCACGAGCAAGTCTGGCGCGCCGCCCTCGGCGAGCTTGAGTTGAGTGTCACGCAGTCTACCTATGACACCTGGCTGAAACCCACCTACGCCATCGGCTTCGAAGGGGACACGCTGCTCCTCGGCGCGCCCAGCGCCTACTATAAGGACTGGCTGGAGAACCGCCTCGGCGTCGATGTTCGCCGCGCCCTGACCCGCGTCACAGCGCGTCCGGTCGATTTCCGGGTCCTCGTTGGCGGCAAAACCAACGGCGCGCCGACCCGGCCAGCGTCTGAGGCGAGCCATGGCGTCGCCAACGGCAACGGGAGTCGCGCCAGCCACGGGTCACTGCCTGGCCCCACGCAACCGCCCCTCGGCCTGGAGCGTCCCGACCTGAACCCGCGCTACACCTTCAGCACCTACGTGGTGGGGGCCAGCAACCGCCTGGCCCACGCGGCGGCGAATGCCGTGGCCGAAGGCCCCTCGGCGCGCTACAACCCGCTGTGCCTGTATGGCGGCGTCGGCCTGGGCAAGACCCACCTGCTGCACGCCATCGGCCACAAGCTGGCGGGGCGCGACTCCAGGGTGCGCTACGTCACCAGCGAGACCTTCACCAACGACCTCATCTCGGCGATTCGCACCCACACCACCGAAGAGTTCCGCAACCGCTACCGCCAGGTGGATGTGCTGCTCCTCGACGACGTACAGTTTCTCATCGGCAAGGACAGCACCCAGGAAGAACTCTTCCACACCTTCAACGCCATGTACAGCGCGAACCGCCAGATCGTCATCTCTAGCGACCGCCATCCCCATGCCCTGGTCACGCTGGAAGCGCGGCTGCGCTCACGCTTCGAGGGCGGCCTGCTGGCCGACATCCAGCCGCCTGACCTGGAGATGCGCCTCGCCATCCTGCAGGGACTGGTAGAGAAGGAGTCGGTGCGCGTACCCGATGTGGTGGTCGATATGCTGGCCCACCGCATCCAGACCAACACCCGCGAACTGGTTGGCGCGTTGACCCAGGTCGTCGGCTACGCCCAACTCATGCACACCCCTCTGACAGCGGATGTCGCCGAGCGTGTCCTGGCCTCGTCGACTGCCCACCGCCGCGCGCCGCCAGCGGAGGCCGTTCTGCGTGCAGTCGCCGACTTCTACGGCGTGACGACTGAGGACCTGACAGGCAAGCGCCGCGTCCAGAGAATCGTAGTGCCGCGCCATGTCGCCATGTACATCATGCGCGAGGACGGCCGGCTGTCGCTGCCCCAGATTGGGCAGGTCCTGAATCGCGACCACACTACGGTCCTCCACGGGGTGGAGAAGATGACCGAGCAGATCGACAGGGACGAGGCGCTGCGGCGTGACGTGCTGAGCATCCGCGAGGGCCTGTTCCGAGGCGGATCCCAGTGATAGACGCCCCGTCGCGCCGGTGTTCCCACCGGTGGGGGCGAAGCGGGCAGGCAACCCAAGACTCATTATTCCTGTGCATAAATCCTTCATAACTGTGGATAAATGCGCCCATATGGGGATAATTATCCCCATATGGGCGCATTTGGCCGGTGGCAGGTCGTGGGGCCAGGGGTGGGGATGAGGTGTGGACCGGGGCCGGGTAACCGGAGTCGGTTTTCCCCCGATTGCGAGCCGTCTTTCCACAGCGTGGCCGGGATCGGCGACTGGCGGGCGTGATGTAGCCTGGATGTAGGGGGGTGGGGGCAGCGGCTGGGGAAACCCGGATATCTTATCCGGCCCCGTCCACAGCCGGGCCGGATAGCGGCTGGGCGGGGATTTCACGCCGGTCGGCCCGGTGGTGGCCCCTGGCGACCGAGCAGCCCGCCGGTGGTATGGCCCGCCGCCGCGCCTGCGGTTATCAACACATCCACAGCCCCTACGACGACTATAAGATATGATTCTGATAAGGAGAAAGAGAACCGTTCGCCGCATTCGACTATAATTTCAGCCAGATACACAGGCAAAGAGGGGCGGCTATGGCATTCAATGGTCTCGGCGAATTCGTCAGCTACCTGGAGAAGCGGGGGCGGCTGCGGCGCATCAAGACACCGGTATCGAATCTCTTGGAGATCACCGAGATCACCGACCGGGTCAGCAAGGGGCCAGCGGCGCAGAACATGGCCCTGCTGTTCGAGAAGGTCGAGGGCTACGACATCCCCGTGCTCATCAACCTGTTCGGCAGTCGCGAGCGCATGGCCTGGGCGTTGGGCGTCGATGACATCGAAGAGGTGCGTCACAAGATCGCCAGGATGCTGGCCCTGGATATGCCGCGCAGCTGGCAGGAGAAGGCCGCCAAGGGCGCGGAGCTGCTCAACGTGGCGCGCATGGTCGGCCCGCGCATCGTGGGCAAGGGCGCGTGCCAGGAGGTGGTGCAGATCGAGGGTTTCTCGCTGCGCGATCTGCCCATCCTGCAATGCTGGCCGCTGGACGCCGGCCAGTACATCACCCTGCCGTCGGTCATTTCCCGCGACCCCAAGACCGGCCGCCGCAACGTGGGCATGTATCGCCTGCAAGTCTACGACGACACGACGCTGGGCATGCACTGGCAGCGCCACAAGGGCGGCACGGAACATCAACGCGCCGCGCTGGAATTGGGACGCAGCCAGATACCGGTGGCCGTGTCCCTGGGCGGCGATCCGGCCGTCATCTGGTCCGGCTCGGCGCCGCTGCCGCCCGACATAGACGAGTTCATGCTGGCGGGCTTCCTGCGCGGCAAGCCGGTCGAGCTGGTCCGCTGCGTCACGCAGCCGCTGGAAGTGCCGGCCGATGCCGAGATCGTCATCGAGGGCTATCTAGACCCCGCCGAGCAGCGCATCGAAGGCCCCTTTGGCGACCACACCGGCTACTATTCGCTGGCGGACGACTACCCGGTGATGCACGTGACGGCCATCACCCGCCGCAGGAACCCCATTTACCCGACGACCATCGTTGGCCGGCCACCCATGGAAGATTACTGGATGGGCAAGGCCACCGAGCGCATGTTTCTGCCCATGATGAAGCTGTTCCTGGGCGAGATCGTGGATATCAACATGCCCGCCGAAGGGGTGTTTCACAACCTGGTGATCGTGTCTATCAAGAAGCGCTACCCCGGCCACGCGCGCAAGGTAATGTACGGCCTGTGGGGGTTGGGGCTGATGATGCTGGCCAAGACGATTGTCGTGGTCGACGCGGACGTGGACGTGCACAACCTGTCGCAGGTGGCCTTCGAGGTACTGTCTAACTACGACCCTAAGCGCGACGTGGTCATTGTCGAGGGGGCGACGGACGACCTGGACCACGCCTCGCTGGTGAAGAACTACGGCGGCAAGATGGGCATCGACGCCACGCGCAAGACGGCCCGCGACCCCGGCCCCCACCAGGAGTGGCCGACGGAGATTGAGATGTCGCCGGAGGTGAAGGCGCTGGTGGACGGCAAGTGGGACCGCTACGGCCTGGGGCCGTTCATCCCGCACGAGGGGAAAGCTACCACCGACCACTGACCACCGACCAGGGAGAAGGATGTGCTGAACTTCGACGACTACGAGGTACTGACCTTCGACTGCTACGGCACGCTCATCGACTGGGAGACGGGCATCTGGCAGGCCCTCCAGCCGCTGCTTGCCCGATACGGTGTCGGCCTGACCCAGGATGAGACACTGGAACTGTACGGCGAGCTGGAGGCGGCGGCGGAGCGCGGCGCATACCGGGAGTACAAGATTGTGCTGCGTCAGGTGCTCGAAGGCTTGGGCGCGCGACTGGCGTTCACACCCACCGAGGCCGAGCTGGCGGGCTTCTCCCAATCCGTGAAGGACTGGCCCGCCTTCCCCGATTCCGCCCGCGCCCTGCGCGCCCTCAAGACGAAGTACAAGCTCGCCATCATCTCCAACATCGACGACGATCTGTTCGCCTACTCGGCGCGCCGCCTGGAAGCCCCCTTCGACTGGGTCATCACCGCGCGCCAGGCGCGGTCCTACAAGCCGTCGCTGAACAACTTCCGCGTGGCCTTCGAGCGCATGGCTGTCCCGCCGGACCGCATCTTGCACGTCGCTCAGAGTGTGTATCACGATATCGTGCCCGCCAAGTCTCTCGGCCTGGCTACGGTGTGGGTCAACCGCCGCCACGACACGCCCGGCTGGGGCGCAACGCCCGCCGCGCAGGCGCAGCCCGACCTGGAAGTGCCCGACCTTCAGACGCTGGCGGTGACAGTGGGCGCGCTGTGAGTCGAGGCTAGCGGCCGAGGAGCAACGCCATGCCAACCACGGACTCTCAATCTGGTGACGTGTGGGGCAGGGGCGCGGCTTATGAACGCTACGTGGGGCGTTGGAGCCGCCTGGTGGCCCACGAGTTCCTGGCCTGGCTGGCCGCGCCGCCGGACTCTCGCTGGCTTGATGTGGGCTGCGGCGCGGGCGGGTTGTGTCAGACCATCCTCGCCGTCGCCGCGCCGCGCCGCATCACAGGCGTTGACTCGGCCCCCGGCTTCATCGAGTATGCGCGCCAGCAGGCCCAAGACCCGCGCGTGAGCTTCGAGGTCGGGGACGCCCAGGCGCTGCCCGTCGAGAGCGACGCCTTCGACATCGCCGTGGCGGGCTTGGTTCTCAACTTCGTGCCGGATCCGGCGCGAGGTGTGGCGGAGATGACGCGCTCGGTGCGGCCGGGCGGTCGGGTTGCGGCCTACGTCTGGGACTACGCGGGGGAGATGCAGTTCATGCGCACCTTCTGGAATGTGGCCGTGGCGCTCGACCCGCAGGCGGCCGCGAGGAGCGAGGGCAGCCGCTTTGCCCTGTGCCAGCCCCAGCCACTGGCTGCCCTCTTCGGAGGCGCCGGGCTACACGCGGTCGAGGTACGCGCCATCGACGCGCCGACGGTGTTTCGCGACTTCGACGACTACTGGTCGCCCTTCCTCGGCGGGCAGGGACCGGCTCCAACCTACGTCATGTCCCTGGACGAGGAGCGCCGCGCCGCCTTGCGCGAGTGTCTGCGCGCCGCGCTGCCCATCGCCGAGGATGGCTCGATCCCCCTGATTGCCCGCGCCTGGGCCGTGCGGGGCGTCAAAGACCGGCCCGATGGCGAGCCTGATACGCCAGACTACACCCCTTTTGCACCCCTCTGAGGGTTGCATCGCGGCGACTTTTTGGGTATGCTAAGCGTGCGCTTGTCGCAAGTTCTATCATCTATGGAGGTGCAATCATGTCTGCGGCTGTCTCGGTTCCCAATGAGGCCCCGCTGGAGGTCAACACCCGTCCGTGGTGGATGACCCTCATTCGGGGTATCCTGGCCGTCATCGTCGGCGGCGTTCTGCTGTTCGGTTCCTTCAACACCCAGGTGCAGCTGTATCTCCTGCTGGTCACGCTGTTGGGCCTGTACTGGCTCATCGATGGCATCCTGGACATCGTCCACATGTTCACGGATCATCGCGGCTGGGGCTGGAAGCTGTTCATGGGCATCATCAGCATCATCGCCGGTAGCCTCATCCTCATCTACCCCACAGCGGCGGCGGTGGCGCTGCCCAGCATCTTCGTCTTCGTGTTGGGCTTCTGGGGCGTGGTCAACGGTATCATCCTGTTGATCATGGCCTTCCGTGGCGGCGGTTGGGGTGCAGGCATCATGGGCGTCATCGGTATCCTCTTGGGCGGCGTCCTGCTGGCCAACTGGTCCAGCCCTGGTTGGGGCCTGTCCCTGATCTGGGTTGCCGCACTCTTCGCCTTCTTCGGCGGCTTCGTCGCCATCTGGCGCGCCTTCCAGCAGCGCAAGGCCTGAGGCGTAGGTTACCCGCGCCTGGCGCGGCTCTAGCCTGGCCCCGCGCCGACCATTACAGCGAGTCACGATACCCGCCTGAGTCTTGCACCCAGGCGGGTATCGCCTTGCTATTGCCGCTACGCCGGCCGCAACGAATACTCCGCTGGCGCGAAGAGCACCAGGATCGTCAGGTCCTCCTCGATGGTGTGGAAGCGGTGGTCGACGGTGGCGGCAACGAAGACAATGCTGCCGGGGCCGACGGGGCGGTCCTCGCCGCCGACGTGAATCTGCCCGCGCCCGCTGACGACGTAGTAGGCTTCGTCCTCAGTATGGGGCTGCTGGGGGTCGATACTACCGGCGGGCAGCGAGTACACGCCGATGCTCATCGACGGGACGCGCAGAAACTCCAGATAGGCGCGTCCCGTCGCCTGTTGCTGCTGCACCAGTTCAACTATCTCGTAAGCAGCTATAGTTTCATCCCTTGACATACGACAGCTTCGCCGCAATAAGGCCCTCGCGCAGGCGATAGACATCGACGCCGCGAATGTGCCCCGACTGGCCGTGGCGGTCGGTCCAGCGATATGTCCAGGTCATCGCGCAGCGGTCGTCGCAGGCAAAGATATCCTCGACCTCGATGCGCGCCGACGCAGCGCCCGCGAAGAAGCGCTCCCAGAAAGCGCGCACCGCCGCCTGCCCCACGTAGCGCGTGCCGTCGGGCGGCGGTTCCGTGTTCTCGAACACGGTGTCCTCGGTTGTGAGCCGCATCATCGCTTCAACGTCGCCCCTGTTGAGGGCGTCGTTGAAACGTGTGACGACGCCAATCAAGTCTGTCATTGTGTCTCTCCCCCAGGCGTATGTGACGGATGCCGAGAAGCAGGAGCTTATCCAGGGCTTGCAGAGGAGTCTCGCTCAGCAGTGATGCCGAATGTGAGTAGATAAGAACGACACACCGGCGTGTCACCTGGCAGTGCGGCTCGACCAGATGAAGCAGTCGGCGGCACAGGTGCGCCGGAAGCCCAGTCCCTCATACACCCTGTAGCCCAGCGACGATGATTGCAGCACGGCAATGCGATAGCCCTCTGCCTGGGCGTCGCGTAGTGGGGCAAGGGTCATGGCTGCGCCGAGGCCCTGCCGCCGCGCCTGGGGCAGGGTAGCGACGTTGTAGATGCCCGCGACATGCTCACCCAGGAAGAGGCTAGAGGCCGTGACGGGCGCGTCGCCCAGATAACCGAGATAGTTGAGCAGCGGCGCTCCCTGGGGCAGCCCGTCGAGTAGGTGAAAGAGACTCGCCGCCCACGCCGCGGGCAACCCGTAGCCCGCAATGAACACCCCGGCCCACAGGCGCAACGTCTCCGAGTCCGACACCGGCGCGATGCGGAAGTTGCGCGGCGTGGGGGTCTCGGCTGGCAGAGCAGCCATCTCGGCGGCCATGCCGGGTGTGTCGGCCTCGTAGCTAAAGCCGTGGGCGGTGAGGGCCTTCGCCCACGGCTGCACCGCCACTTCAGGGTCCAGCCACCAGGTGAAGGCCGATGCGTCCTGGCGCTGAAAATAGGCGATGCTATCACCGATCAGGCGGTCAGCGTCAGCATCCGCCGCCCGCGCGACGCGGATGCCGCTGAACCACGGGTGGGGGAGGGGCGTCCACCAGCGCGTCCAGCCCTGGCCCTCGGTGAGCCGGGCGACAGACGAGCGTGCCATGAAGCCCAACAACTCGATGAGGTTGGTCTTGGGGGACTGGGCGGCGTCGGAGTCGGCAAGGCTGGGCAGGATGTTCGGCATGCGGACTTCCCTCGCTCAGGCAGCAACGGCCAAGATGACCGCCCCTGCGCTCGAAGCCGAGGCCCTGAGGGGGCGGAGCGACCGAAGGGCGACAAGTATGGACGATGAATTGGCAGCCCAACTAACCGAACCTGGCATAAGCGCGGTCTGGCGGTGCGCCTCCTGGCAGTCAGAGCCGGGCCGGCGGCGGTCAGGCGACGGCGAACCACATCACGGCGGCGACGTGGCAGGCTGTGCCGACGATCACGAACATGTGCCAGATGAAGTGATTGTAGCGCAGCCGCGTCCAGGAGAAGAAGAGAGTGCCCAGGGTGTAGGTGACGCCGCCCGCGAAGAGCAGCGCCAGAGCGGCCGGGGGGACGTGGGTCAGAATGGCCGGCATGGCGATGACGCACACCCAGCCCATCGCCACGTAGGCGGCGGTGGAGACGTGGCGGTAGCGGAAGCCGATGCGCAGCTTGGCGATGATGCCAAACAGGGCCAGCCCCCACACGATGCCCAGCATGGCGAAGCCCCACGGCCCGCGCAGCGGACCCAGGGCGAAGGGCGTGTACGTCCCGGCGATGAATACGTAGATGGCCAGGTGGTCGAGCATTTGCAGGACCTCTTTGGCCCTCGACCGCGGCAGGGCGTGGTACATGGTGGACGTGAGATACAGCAGGAAGAGGGTCGTGCCAAAGACCGCGTTGGCGACGACCAGTAGCAGGTCGCCATTCATGGCGGGGATGGTGATGAGAATCGGCAGCAGGATGAGGCAGACGGCCGCGCCCACGCCGTGGCTGACGGCGTTGGCGATCTCC
>CAZJJF010000094.1:8017-11810 GCA_964546245.1 uncultured Anaerolineales bacterium | reverse complement strand
ATGCTGCTCATCCTGCCTTCCTCCCTCGCTATGACAAGGACCAACCCTTGCTCGATTGGTCCTTTGTCCTTCGTCCTTGGTCTCCCGCCTACACGTCCAGGTTGCGGACGTCCTTGGCGTGGGTGTTGATGAAGCGGGTGCGCGGGGGAACCTCGGAACCCATGAGAATCTCGAAGGTGCGGTCGGCGGTGATGGCGTCTTCGATGTTGACCTGGAGGACGGTGCGGTTCTCCGGGTTCATCGTCGTCTCCCATAGCTGCTCGGCGTTCATCTCGCCCAGGCCCTTGTAGCGCTGGATCTCGGGGTCCTTGCCGCCCTTGCGTAGCTCGGCGACAAGCCTGTCCTTCTCGGCGTCGCTGTAGGCCCACCTTTGGGCCTTGCCATCCTTGACGAGGTAGAGGGGCGGCTGGGCGATGTACAGGTGGCCGCGCTCGATGAGGGGCTGCATGTAGCGAAAGAACATGGTCAGCAGCAGGGTGCGGATGTGGCTGCCGTCCACGTCGGCGTCGCACATGATGATGACGCGCCCGTAGCGCAGGTTGTCCAGGTTGAAGTCGTCGCCGATGCCCGTGCCGATGGCGGTGACCAGCGCGCGCACCTCGTTGTTACCGAGCATCTTGTCCAGGCGGGCCTTCTCGACGTTCAGAATCTTGCCGCGCAGGGGCAGCACCGCCTGGAACTTGCGGTCGCGGCCCTGCTTGGCTGTGCCGCCGGCCGAGTCGCCCTCGACGATGTACAGCTCGGCGCGCTCTGGCTCGCGCTCCTGGCAGTCGGCCAGCTTGCCGGGTAGAGGCGACACTTCCAGCGCGCTCTTGCGGAAGACCAGGTCGCGGGCCTGGCGGGCGGCCTCGCGGGCGCGGGCCGAGGTCAGCGACTTATCGACGATGGTACGCGCTTCTTTGGGGTTCTCCTCCAGCCACTGGGAGAAGCTCTCGTTCATCACGGTCTCGACGATGGTGCGCACCTCGGCGTTGCCGAGCTTGATCTTGGTCTGGGACTCGAACTGCGGGTCGGTGAGCTTCACCGAGATGACCGCCGTCAGGCCCTCGCGCACGTCTTCGCCGGAGAAGTTGCCATCGCTGTCCTTGATGAGGCCCTGCTTGCGCGCCCAGTCGTTGATGGTGCGGGTCAGGGCGGTGCGGAAGCCGGTCAGGTGCGTGCCGCCTTCGGTGGTGTGGATGTTGTTGGCGAAGGGCAGGACCGTCTCGGTGTAGCCGTCGGTATATTGGAGCGAGACCTCGACCTCGGTGTTGTCGACCGTCTTGCGGGTGTAGAAAGGCGCGGTCAGCGGCGTGCGCGTCAGGTTCAGGTAGCGCACGAAGGACTTGATGCCGCCCTCGAAGTAGAAGGTCGTCTGCTGCCCGTCGCCGCGCTCGTCGCAGAAGTGGATGGTCAGCCCCTGGGTGAGGAAGGCCATCTGGCGGAAACGCTCGGTCAGGGTGTGGAACTTGTACTCGGCGGTCTTGGTAAAAATGTCCAGGTCGCGCATGAAGGTCGTGGTTGTGCCGTGGCCCTCGGCGGGGCCAACCTCGACCACATCGGTGACGGGCACGCCCCGCTCGTAGCGCTGACGGTACTGCCGGCCGTTCTGGCGGACCGCGACCTCCATCCACTCGGATACTGCATTTACGGCGGAGACGCCGACGCCGTGCAGGCCGGAGGCGACCTTGTAGCCGCCGCCGCCGAACTTACCGCCCGCGTGCAGCTTGGTCATGACCACTTCGAGGGCGGGCCGCCCGACCTGGGGATGAATATCGACGGGGATGCCGCGACCGTTGTCGGAGACCGTGACCGAAGCGTCCTTGTGAATCGTGATTTCGATGCGGTCGGCATAGCCTGCCAGGGCTTCGTCCACCGAGTTATCGACCACTTCCGTCACGCAGTGGTGAAGGCCCATGACGTCGGTGTTGCCGATGTACATGCCGGGGCGACGGCGGACCGCCTCCAGGCCCTCCAGCACGGTGATGCTCGATGCGGTGTAATTATTCTGTCCGCTCTGTCCGTTCTGCCCGTTCGTCGTCTCGTCCGGCACAGAAACCTCCCTTGCTCGACCACAGACCATCGACGACCGACCACGGGGATCGCTCGCCGTCACTCCTTAACCGAACAATTGTACTCCAAAAGGGGGGATTAGTCCATTCGCGCCGCCCGCTCGGCGGTGGCGCGCCTACCTCGCGGCCTTCGACCGCGAAGGCCACGGGCCGACTGACGAAGGGCGGCACACGATAACGGCGGCAGCGAGGCCGCCGAGGCGTCCATGCTCGGGTTCAGGAGGTCTTTGCCAACTCATCCTTGAGGGTCTCGACATCCTTGCGGTGCAGGCTGTCGTGGATGGAGATGATGCGAAACATGCCCGCGATGTCCACATCGCCCCAGACGGGGTGATGGGTGGGCATGGCAAGCTGCTCCTCGGTCAGGCCAGCCAGCGTCTGCATGGTACGGGTGCGCACCTGCTCTAGCTCGCCGAGGGTATCCGCCCAGGAGTGGGCGGCGCGCTTCTCGACCTGGCGGGCGTTAAAGCGATGGAGGTCGAAGTCCTGAATCTTCTGGTACGTGCCATCGAGGGTGCGCTGCACGACCACCATCATGCTCTGCTCGGCCGAAGCGACGTGTTTCATGGCGTCGTGGATGGATGTCCAGCCGTCGACGCCCTCGATGCGATAGGAGGCCGTCGCGGCGTCTACGCCATGTAGGGCCTGCCGCAGTCGCTCGCGCTCAATGGTCAACCTGGCGGCCAGTTCGTCGGCGCTTTTCATCATGGTAGTGTCCTTGCTAGGATGCCGTTAGCTCTTGGTGGTCTTGCGGGTGTCGTAGAACACCATCATGGAGGCCGTCAGCGCCGTGCTGAGAAAGGCCTGGCCGAGGATGGCGATGGGCACGGCCCAGGCCTCCTCCGAAATCCAGCGCCACAGTTCGCCGAAGCCGAGACTGAGCAGGAAGCACAACAGGATGAGGCCGCCGGCCGGCCAGAAATGGCGGCGGACAATCTGCCAGCTGCGCCAGTAGGCGCGCGCCGGGTTGATCTCGTCGAGGACGATGGCGGGCACGATGAACCAGCCGTAGGCCCAGGCGAGGAAGAACACCACAATGGCGAAGGCCACCAGGGCCGGGCCGAGGGCCGGGCTAATCATGTTGGCAACGACGAGGAGCAGGCTGAAGGGCACGCTGAGAATCATCAAGCCCACCAGGATGATGACGTTCAGGAGGAGGATGCGCCCCCAGGAGCCAATGGCCCAGGCGGCGATGCGCTCGGGGCGCAGGGTCTCGCGTCTCACCCTGGCGGCGACGAAGACCAGGTACAGCGCGCCGAGAAACGTGCCGAGGACCAGCAGGGCTATGACCAGTAACAAAGCCATGCCTACGGAGGGCACTTCCTGGATGCCGCCCAGACCCTCGATGCTGGGCGCGCTGCCAAAGAGGCTGGCCAGCCCCATCGGCCACAGGCCGCCGAGGCTGGCGGCGGCCGACAGGAGGGTGAGCAGGTTCGCCCGCGCCAGCAGGCCGATACTATCGAGCAGCGGCTGCGCGGATGCCTGGTCAACGGGCATGGTGGTGATCTGGTCGCTGACTACGGACAACCAGGTGTTGCCCAGAGTGAGGCGCGGCCCCAGCCAGTAGGCAAAGTCGAGCATAGCTGCAATGGCAATGGCGAAGGGTGCGCTCACGGCCAGGTTGAAGCCCAGGGCGAGGGTATCGATCAGGCGGGGGGGCGCGGTACGCGCCGGGGCAATCTTGTTCACGCCTCTATTCTAGCATAAGTTGTGGCTGTGCTGTCAACGTGAATGGGCGTATT
>CAZJJF010000094.1:0-7917 GCA_964546245.1 uncultured Anaerolineales bacterium | reverse complement strand
TCACAGGTTTGCTTGGAAGTAGGCACTCTGTTACAATGGCCGACATCCGACAATCGCCGATTATACAAGGAGCTTGCCATGCCGGGAGCGCAGGACTTTACCGGACTGCTCGAGTGGCGCTGCATCGGGCCATTTCGCGGCGGTCGCGTCGTCGCCGTCTCGGGTGACTACGACAACCCCAACGTTTTCTACTTTGGCGGCGTCGCGGGCGGCATCTGGAAGACGAGTGACGGGGGGCAGTATTGGGAGTGTGTGTCCGACCCCACCTTGAAGACCTCGTCAGTTGGCGCGCTGGAAGTCGCGCCCTCCGACTCCAACGTCATCTACGCGGGGATGGGTGAGACGACCATCCGCATTGACGTGTCCCACGGCGACGGCGTCTACAAGTCCACCGACGCGGGTAAGTCCTGGCAGCATATGGGCCTGGCCGACACGCGCCACATCGGCAAGATTCGCGTCCACCCCCAGAACCCCGACGTGGTGTGGGTCGCCGCGCTGGGTCACGCTTTCGGCCCGCACCCGGCGCGCGGGGTGTACAAGTCTACCGACGGCGGGCAGACGTGGCGGCTCGTCCTCCACAAGAGCGACAAGGCGGGCGCGGTCGACCTGAGCGTGGACCCCAAGAACCCGCGCATCCTGTTCACCACCATCTGGGAGGCCTTCCGTAGCCCGTGGATGATCTCCAGCGGCGGCCCCGACAGCAGCCTGTGGCGCTCTACGGACGGTGGCGAGACGTGGGTTGACATCAGCGGACATACCGGCCTGCCCCAGGGTATCAAGGGCAAGATGGCCGTCGCCGTATCGCCCGCCAGGCAAGGCCGGGTCTGGGCGCTCATCGAGCATCAGCCCGATGGCGGCCTGTACCGCTCCGACAACTACGGCGATACCTGGGAGAAGGTCAACGGCGACTTCCGCCTCATCTCTCGCGCCTGGTACTACGTCCACCTCACCGCCGACCCGCAGGACGGCGACACCGTCTACATCAATAACCTGGCCTTCTGGAAGTCCACTGACGGCGGCAAGACCTTCGCCGAGATCGACACGCCCCACGGCGACAACCACGACCTATGGATTGACCCCAGGAACCCCTTGCGCATGATTCAGGGCAACGATGGCGGGGCCAACGTCTCCTACAACGGCGCGGCGTCGTGGTCGAGCATCTACAATCAACCGACGGCGCAGTTCTATCACCTGGCGACCGACGACCACGACCCGTACTACGTCTACGGCACCCAGCAGGACAACACCAGCATCGCCGTGCCGAGTGATGTCAACCACAACGGCATCAAGTGGGGCGATTGCTTCGAGACAGGCTCAGGCGAGAGTGGCTACATCGTCGTGCATCCCGACGACAACAATATCATCTACGTCGGCGCCATCGGCTCCGCGCCAGGCGGGGGCAACTCACTGGAACGCTACGACCGGCGCATCGACCAGCTTCGCCTCATCACGACCTGGCCAGAGACGATGAACGGCTACGGCGCCGAGGAGGACAAGTACCGCTTTCACTGGACGTATCCCATCATCCTATCGCCCCACGACCCGAACACCCTGTACATCGGCGGCAACCTCGTCTTCAGGTCGACCAACGAGGGCCAGAGCTGGGAACCCATCAGCCCCGACCTGACCCGCGCCGATCCGGAGACCCTCAAGCCGACGGGCGGCCCTGTCAACCGCGATTCCATCGGCGCGGAGACGTACGCCATCGTCTTCTCCCTGGTCGAGTCGCCCCATGAGCAGGGTACGCTGTGGGCCGGTTCCGACGATGGCCTGATTCACCTGACCCGCGACGGCGGCCAGACGTGGGTGAATGTGACACCGCCCGGTATGCTGGACTGGTCGACCATCAGCGGCATCGAGGTGTCACCCTACGATCCGGGCACGGTGTACGTCGCCGCCTATCGCTATAAGCTGGACGACTACCGCCCCTACATCTACAAGACGACCGACTACGGCAAGAGCTGGACGCGCATCGACGACGGCATCCCCAGCGATGACTTTGTGCGGGTGGTGCGCGCCGATCCGGTCCGCCGCGGCCTGCTGTTCGCGGGCACGGAGACCGGTTTGTACCTGTCGTGGGACGACGGCGGCTCGTGGCAACGCTTCATGCTCAACCTGCCGGTCAGCCCGGTGCACGAGATTCTGATCAAGCACGACGACCTCATCGTCGGCACCCACGGCCGCTCCATCTGGATTCTCGACGACATTAGCCCGCTACGCCAGATGAACGACGACGTCACCCAGAGCCAGGCGCACCTGTTCACGCCGCGCGCGACAAAGCGCATCCTGCCCGGCATCGACTGGGTCGGCAACAACGTGGGCAGCAAGAATTATCTGGGCAACGGGGGCGCGTTCACCGTCGCCAAGACGCCGGAGGGCGCGCTCAAGCGCACCTATCTCGACGTGGGAACCAACCCACCGCGCGGCGCCATCGTCACCTACTGGCTGGCCGCGACGCCCGCCCAACCCATCAAGCTGACCATCCAGGATGCCAGCGGCATGACCCTGCGCGAGTTTACCAGTCTGACGACCGAGGAGCGCAAGAAGGCCGGCCAGGCCCATACCCTCACCGAGGCGGAGGCGTCGCAGGGTACGCTGGCGGGCGAGGGCGAGGAGGGCGAGGAGTTGAAGCCCAACCAGGACGCCGAGGTGAAGGACCTGCGCGCGCCTGCCGCCGCCGGCTGGAACCGCTTCGTCTGGGACCTTCGCCTGGCTCACGCGACCAAGATTGAGGGGACCGACGCAGCGGCCGAGTCCCTGATCGAGGGACCCTTCGTGGCGCCGGGCACCTACAGCATGACGCTGACGGTCGGCGGCCAGAGCCAGACGCAGCGCTTCGCGGTGGTCACGCGAGAAGGTGTGACGGCCAGCGCTGAGGACTTGCAGGCCCAGTACAACTTGCAGCGGCGCATCCACGACAAGGTGAGCCAGACGGCGGCGGCGATCAACCAGATGCGCGACCTGCGCGGCCAGCTAGACGGCTGGAGCAAGCGCGCGGCGGGCCTGCCCACGGGCAAGGCGGTCGGCAAGGCGGCGGGCGAGTTGCGGGATCGAGTGCTGGAGGTCGAGAAGAAGCTGCTCGTGCCCGACATTAAGGCCAGCTGGGTCTACAACAATGAGGGCCTCCGCCTGTATCAGCAGCTGGCTGAGCTGCGCAACGTCGTCGGCATGGGCGACTACCCCCCGACGGACCAGGCGTACGCCGTCCTCGACCACCTGACGGCCAAAATCGACCCCGTGCTGGCCGAGTGGGAGACCCTCAAGGCCGACGCCGTGGCGGGCCTCAACCGCCAGATCGCCGAGGCCGGCCTGGGGGCGGTGACGGTCAAGGGGTAGCAGGCTGTCGCGGAGAAAGAAGACCTGACAGTTTCCTGGCGAAACCTGTCAGGTCTTGTGTTCTACCTCGCTCGCGCTGGATAGCCACATCTGCTACGAGCAGCCGCGGCCAGAGCTACGCCGCGACGGTCTCGAAGGCGAAGCGTAGCGAGTCGGGGCGGGAGGGAGAGAAGTTTAGCTTCTCGAACCCGATGACCTTGCCATCCTTGTTCTTCATGAGAATTACTTCGTCGCCGGTCTCCTCGCAGATGTACTCCGTCTGCGGATCGCCGAACCAGACGGTCAGCGTGTTGCCCGTCTGATCGAAGTACACTTTCACCTCTGCCATACAGTCCTTCCTTCCTTCACCGCATCCGTTGGATAGGCTGTCACAAGAAATGCCTCATCATCGGGTCGTTTCGCAACGGCACAAACCCAGCGCTTCGGGCGCGTGAGGCGATAGAACAGGAACATATTAGGGTCGATGCGGCTGAGCCGCACCTCATCCGGCGTTGACAGCGCCTGCTCAACCTCGGCCTCCTGCCCAGCCATGATCGGATGTTTGACTGTCGTGATGAAGGCCCAGTAGGCTCGCGTCACCCGGACGTAGAAGCCGAGCGGCGTTTTGACACGAAAGAGAATCTCGGACTCGAGTGGCTCGTCAGGCATGATTACCAATTTTACCATATTTACCGATTTGTCTCTATCCGGCAGGTGCGACGGATACGATGACCTGTCGCGAGGGGTAGTGTGACGTTCTTGCCTTTGTCGCGGCCCTGGCGCGCGCCTATACTTGGCGGTGGTGCGCCTCTGGCCATCCAGAGGCCAGCGCCCTAACCCTCTCCCAGGGGAGGGAGGAGCAGAGTTCCGGAGCGTGTGTGTCCCACCGTGGCTGGCTGCGCGTCTTGGTATTGGTCGGCGGGATGACCGGCCTGGGTGTCGAGATGGCTGCATCGCGGCTGCTAGCGCCCTTCTTCGGCACGTCGCTGCTGGTATGGGCTAACCTCATCGGCCTCATCCTGTTGTATCTGGCCGTGGGGGCGTGGCTGGGCGGCCGTCTCGCCGACCGCTACCCTGACCCCGGTGTGCTGTATGGCGTGGCGGCGCTGGCGGGCTTCCTGATCGGTGTCGTGCCCTTCATCGCCCACCCCATCCTGACCGCCTCCTTGCAGAGCTTTTTCGACGCCTCGGTCAGCCTGTTCGTGGGCTCGCTGCTGGCGACGGTCGCGCTGCTGGCTGTGCCCGTGACATTGCTCGGCACGCTGACGCCCTTCGCCGTGCGCCTGTCCCTGGGCGATATGCGCTCGGCGGGGCGGGACGTGGGCGGGCTGGTGGCCCTGTCCACGGGGGGCAGTATCGTGGGCGTCTTCCTGGCCGTGCTGGTCCTCATCCCGGCCCTGGGCACGCGGCGCACGTTCCTCTGCTTCGCCGTGGCGCTGCTGGGTGTAGCCGGGGTGGGGTTGCTGCTCCACGCGCGGCGGCGGGCGAGCCTGGGGGCGGCGGCGGGGCTGGCGTCGCTACTGCTGCTGGAGGTGGTGATGCCCAGTGTGGTGCGGCCGGGTGCGGGGGTTCTGTACGAGGGCGAGTCGCCCTACCACTTCGTGCAGGTGGTGGAGAGGGGACGTGACCGCTGGCTGGCCTTGAATGAGGGCCAGGCGCTGCACTCGTGGTACAATCCCGACACCCTGTTCGGCGGCGGCATCTGGGACAGCTTCGCCGTTGCGCCGCTGTTAGCCCGCGACGAGCCGCCGCGCTCGCTGGCCGTCATCGGCCTGGCGGCGGGGACCGTCGCCCGCCAGTACAGTGCGCTGTATGGCCCGCTACCCATTGTCGGCGTCGAGATCGACCCGCTGGTGGTCGAGGTAGGCGAGCGGTTCTTTGGCCTGCGGCTGCCCACTCTGACAACGGTGGTCGATGACGGTCGCGCCTGGCTCCAGCGCGACACGGGCCGCTACGACGTGCTCATCGTTGATGCCTACCGTCAGCCGTATATCCCGTTCCACCTGACAACGGTCGAGTTCTTCGCCCAGGCCCGCGACCGCCTGAGCGACGACGGCGCGCTGGTGGTCAATGTGGGTCACAGCCCGACCGATAACCGCCTGGTGGACGCCCTGGCCGCAACGCTGCACGAGGTGTTCCCCAGCGTGTACGTCGTGACGCCCGACGGCTCGTTCAATAGCCTGCTCGTCGCCACGCGCCGCCCGACGACCCTGGCCGACTACGAGGCTCGTACCCAGGCGGTGACAGATCCGCGACTGCGGGGCATCGTGGACGGCCTGGCCGGTCGGGTCACGCCCTGGCAGGGCGCAGGACTGGCGCTCACCGACGACCGCGCGCCTGTGGAGCAGCTGACCGACCAGATCATTCTACGTTACGCCCTGACGGGCCAATGATTGTAGGGGCAGGGTCTCCCTGCCCAGCCCGCGCCCAGGCCCCCAAGAGGGCAGGGAAACCCTGCCCCTACACCATGGACAGAGACATCCCGCATGAAGACCCTCGCCTTTATTCTCGTCGTGGTCCTGTTGCCGACCCTGCTCGTGCTGACCAACGTGCAGCTCATTATGTCCCACGCCTACGTGCGCTACCAATACGCCCGCCCCGACTTCCCACCCGCCCCGACCATCAGCGCCGCCGAGCGACTACCCGTGGCGCTGGCCTCGGTGGACTTCGTGCGCGGCGGCCTGTCGGTGGCGGAGTTTGCCAACCTCAAGGTCAATGGCGGGACGGCCTATAACGCCCGCGAAGTGCAGCATATGCTCGATGTGCAGCGCGTCACGCGGGGGGCATTTCTGTTCTGGGGCATTGCCATGGCGCTGGTAGTCGTATCATTGGTCGTACTGCGCGGGCGACGCGCCGCGCGCGCCTTGCTGTACGGGAGTCTGCTGACCATCGCGCTGCTGGTCGTACTGGGTATCTTCGCTGCCCTCAGCTTCGACGAGTTCTTCACCCTGTTCCACGGTGTCTTCTTCGAGGGCGACACGTGGATCTTCAACGATACCGACACCCTGATTCAGCTGTTCCCGATCCCCTTCTGGTTCGACGCCGCGCTGATCATCGTGGGGCTGGCGATTGTCGAGGCGCTGGCCATCGGCGGGCTCTCGTGGTGGACGCTGCGCCGCACGCCGGGGCGTCGGGCGCGGGCATAGGCGCGATAAGGACCACCGACAGAGGACCAATTGGTCGGTGGTCGGTGGTCCTTGGTCTTTCGTCCTTCGTCCTTCATCGGTGGTCCGTGGTCGGCGGCCCTTCGTCCTTGGTCCTCTTCCGGGCCGCGCGTATAATTGGGGTGGCGCGGACACCGGCGCCGGGAGGTCATGCATGGCGCTGGAACGATTGCAGAAGATGATGGCGGAGGCGGGGGTCGCGTCGCGCCGCCACGCGGAGGCGATGATCGCCGCCGGGCGGGTGACGGTCAATGGCGAGGTTGTGACCGAGATGGGCGTCAGGGTTGACTCCGAGCGTGACCGCATTGAGGTCGACGGCCAGCCACTGACGCCCGAGGCGAAGGTGTATCTGGCCCTCAACAAGCCAGAGGGGGTGATCACGACGGCCGAAGATACCCACGACCGGCCGACGACGCTCAGCCTGATCCCCCAGGACGTGGGCCGCGTGTATCCCGTCGGTCGGCTGGATATGGACAGTCAAGGGCTACTGCTGCTGACCAACGATGGCGACCTGGCCTACCGGCTGACCCACCCCGGCTTCGAGCACGAGAAGGAATACAAGATTCGTGTCGCCGGCCACCCAAGCGAGAGGTTGCTGGCGCAGTTAGCGCGTGGCATTGTTCTGGAGGACGGCCCCACCCAGCCTGCCCAAATCTCGGTGCTACAAAAGAAGCGCGACTCGACCTGGCTGCGGGTGGTGCTACGCGAGGGCCGCAAGCGACAACTGCGCCGCATGTTCGACACCATCGACCACCCGGTGCGGGACCTGATTCGGATGCGGGTCGGCCCCATCCAGTTGGGCAACCTGCCCCCCGGCGAGTGGCGGCGACTGTCGGCCAAGGAGGTCCAGGCCTTGCGCCGTCTGGCCGCCGGCGAGGCTGTGGATGTGGTGCGCGCGCCGTCCGCGACGGGCCACCATGCTGCGCGCGCCGTGGGCGGGGCGGCCGCTGTGGCGGCGGCGCGGGGCGGCCAGCGTTCGCCTCGGCCGGGTGGGCGCGGTCCTCGCTCAGATGAGGGGGCTGTGCCCGGTGGGCAGGGTCGCCGCGTCAACGACGCGCCGCCGCGCTCAGCCGACTACCCATCTCGCTCTAGCGACCGACCGGCGCCCGGTGGGCGAGGCCGCCGCCCGGACGAGACGCCCCCGCGCCCGAGTCGCCCCAATCCTGAACGCCGCGCCCGCCCCGATGACGATGACGATGACTGGTGGATGCGTGACGAGCGCCCGCCGCGCGGCGGGCGCAGCCGCCCCACCGGCGGCAGCCGGTCCACCGGTGGCGGTCGCCCCACCGGTGGCGGCGGAGGCCGTCCCCCATCGGCCAGTGGCCGCCCCACCAGTAGCAGCGGGGGCCGTCCCCCATCGGCCAGTGGCCGCCCCACCGGCGGCGGTCGCCCCACCGGTGGCGGCGGGGGCCGTCCCCCCCCGGCCCGTGGTCGCCCG
>CAZJJF010000093.1:0-11833 GCA_964546245.1 uncultured Anaerolineales bacterium | reverse complement strand
CCAGTTCGAGGGGCGGTCGTTCGCACCGGACGAGCTGGACGCTGCGCTGTCGGCCAAGCGGGCGACGTGGGCCGCGCTGGCCGAGGCGCGCGCGGTGCGCGGCGCAGGTAGCCCGACCCGGCCAGCCGGGCTGCGGCGCGGCGCGAGTGTCGAGGGCATGTGGACCGAATTGGAGCGGGTTCAGGCGGCGGTGGATCGGCTGTTCGGCCTGCCGCCAGCGGGCGCGCTGGCCGACGCGCCGCGCCTGAGCGGTATCCGCGAGCTGTATCGCCTGGTGACGGGCGACCACGATCTGTACGGCGTGTTCAACGCCGAGCGGGCGGCCTTCGCCAATGCCAACGCCACGACGATGGCGAACCTGGTGGCGAATGCCATGAACAAGGTAATTCCGGCGCGGGCCGAGGAGTTGGGACAGGCGGGCTACGCCTGGTGGAAGCCGTTGGTCCACGAGGAGGATTTTACCACCGTCCAGGACATCCGCTGGATTACGGTGGGCGGCTTCGGCGACCTGCCGACGGTGGCGGAGGGGGCGGCGTACAGCGAGCTGGCCTGGGACGACAACGCCGAGACGACACCGTGGACGAAGAAGGGCGGCTACGTGGGGCTGACGCTGGAGATGATCGACCGCGACGAGACGCGCCGCATCCGCCAGATTCCGTACCTGCTGGCGACATCGGCGCTGCGCACCCTGTCGGGCGCGGTGGCAAGCCTCTTCACCCAGAATAGCGGGGCTGGCCCCGAACTGGCCGACACGACGGCCCTGTTCCACGCCTCGCGGGGCAATGTAGGCACGGCGGCCCTGACGGCGGCGACGTGGGACGCGGCGGTGCAGACGATGTTCAAGATGACGGAGATGGTCAGCGGCAAGCGGCTGGGCATCCGACCGCGCTTCCTACTGGTTCCCATCGAATTGGAGAAGGCGGCGCTGCAAATCTTCGCCTCGGCAACGGAGCCGAGCAGCAATGTCTTCTACGAGAACGTGCGCCGCTCGGCGGCCGCGAACGTGGTGACGGTCCCGGAGTGGACGGACGCTAACGACTGGGCAGCGGTGGCCGACCCACGCATCGCGCCGGGCATCGGGGTGGGCTATCGCTTCGGGCGGCAGCCGGAGGTGTTCGTAGCCGATCAGCCAACGGTCGGCTCGATGTTCACCAACGATGAGTTGCGCATCAAAACACGCTTCTTCTACGGTGTCGGTGTGGTCGATTACCGCCCCCTCTACAAGGCAAACGTGGCGTGATGCGACGACCGACCACGGACCACCGACCACCGCAGGCCCCGTCGTCGGTGGTCGGTCGTCGGTGGTCATGCGGCTAAGACAGCGAGAGACATCAAGAATCGCGACACAAGGAGAGACCCATGTACCCCATTCCCCTGGTATTCACGGCGTCGGCGGCGGTGGGTGCAACTGACCCGCTGTGGGAGTTCACGACACCCCACGGCTTCACCCTCGTCGGTTTGAGCCTGTGCGGGCAGTCCTTCGCCGGCTCGCCGACGAGTTGGAACCTCGACATCGTCGATGATGGGGCGGACGTGATCAGCGCGGCGGCGAGCCAGACGCTGGCAGGGTCGCCCGGCGTGTGGAAGAGCAAGCATTTCGGCGGCGCGGCCGAGCCGGTGGTGGTCGCGGCCGGCAGCGTGGTGGGCGTGGCCCTGAACGCGGTGGGCGGCTCGTCGCCGACGGTCAGCAAGCTGGCCGTGGTGCTGTGGACGCTGCCGGGCGCGATGTAGAAGGAGTCTCGATGCTTACCCTGACCGACTACCGCGCCGCGCTGCGGTTGGCGCTCCGCGATGGGGCGGCCGCCGTGTGGAGCGATGCACAACTGGATGAGGCCCTGCGCGCGTCGCTGGCGCAGTACAGCCGCGTCGCGCCCGACCCGCGCGCAGCGCTGTTGACCCTTGCAGCGGCGGGCCGCGAGATCAGCCTGAGCGGGCTGGCCGACCTGATGGAAGTCGCGGAGGTGTGGCTGCCCGCCGAGACGGGCTGCCCGCCGCGTGGCCGCGCCTTTCGCCGCCTGTCGCCCACGACCCTCCTTATCGAGGATGGCGCGGAGCCGCAGGCGGGCGAGGCGGCCCGTGTGTTCTACCTGGCGCGGCATGGCATCGAGGGGCTGGACGGGGCGGCCGCGACGAGTGTACCGGCGACCGGGCGGTCCAGTCTCGTCATCGGCGCGGCGGCGCTGGCCTGGCAGGCGCGGGCGCGGCAGCTGGCCGAGGCGGAGAACGTCGCGCCCTCGACGCGGCGCTGGGCGACAGAGCAGGCCGCGGCCTGGCAGGCTGACTGGCGTGACGAGCTGGCCGCCGTCGCCGTGAGCCAGAGCGGGCCGGTGGCGTGGGACGTGGAGCGTGAAACGTGAGGCGTGAGTACTCTCATCGTGGTTCACGTTTCACGCCTCACGTGTCAGCGCCTGCTGAACTGGCGAATGTAGGAAGGGAGGGCTGGCCGTATGCCGACGCCCGGTGTCGATTGTCATATCACGTTGCAGCATCCCAGTGTCAATAGTGGCGCGGCGGTGGGCTTCACCCTGCGCGGCGACCGGCGCGGCCCGCAGGTGGAGGTAGAGCACGCGCGGCGCGGCCTGCCCCTGTGGGCCGACCAGGGGCCGGGCGAGGCGGTGGCGCGCTGCACTATCCTGGCCCTGCCGCGCCTGGTCACGCCGGCCGGCGGCGAGTATGGCCTGACGCCCGCCCAGGTGCGCGCCCACCTGACGGCCTTCTGGTCCGCGACGACGCCCCTGACCCTGACCGACGCCCACGGCAGTCTGACCGTCGCCTGGGCGACCGACGGCCTGCGCGAGCGGCGCTACGGCGACGGGGCGGAGTACGAGCTGCGCCTGATCGTTGCGGGGTAGGAAAGGAAGCATACCCCATGCCTACAGCAGGAACAACCCACCACATCGTTCTCAACGGCGTCGGCTACATGCTGCGCCAGGGGCGGGAGGGGCTGGCGTACCGGCGCGGCGAGGCGGCCTATCTCGCGCCGCGTGTCGCAGCGAGCGCGGTGGGGCGCTCGGCGCTGGCGCGGCCGGGCGTCGATAACGGCGGCCTGGGCGCGGGGGTACGCGCCGAGTTCGGCCAGGGCGGCTACACGCGCGGCGAGGGCGTCGATGCCCGCGCGGGCGACGGCCTGCGTATGGCGGCGCGCGCCGAGGCGACGACGGGCCTGGGGGTGCGGGTCCTGGCGTGGGCCGAGTTCAACGGGACGGTTTACGCGGGGGCGGCCTCGGGATCGGCGTCGCGCATCTACCGCTACACGACGGCGACGCATACCTTCAGCGAGTTGGGCAGCTCCGCCGCCGACGCGGCGCGCCTGGTGGCGACGGCGGGTTACCTGTGGTCCGTGCCCAGTGGCGGCGGGCCGCTGGGAGTCAACACCGCCAACGCCGTCTTGGCCGCGTCGGGCGCGAACGCCTACGAGATTCTCGACCTGACGCGGGCGGGCACGCGCCTGGTGGGCATCACAGCGGCGGGCGCGTCGCGCAGCGTGCGCTGGTGCAGCCTGGGCAACGAGACGCCGCCGGGGATAGCCTTCATCTCGGTCCACGAGGACGGCGACCCGCGCGAGCCGTCGGCGGGGCTGGCTGCCCTCGGCGAGGTGGTCTACCTTGCCAAGCGCGACGGCCTATATCGCATCGACATCGGAGAGAACGCCGCCACGCTGACCCGCGTCGTCGATCACACGGCGCGGCGCGACGCGGATAATTTCAAGGCGCTGGCCGTCTTCCGCGACGCGCTGTACTACACGGTGCGCGACCGCCTGTACTGCTTCGACGGCCACACCGAGCGGGACGTCTCGCCGCCGCCGACGGGGGCCGGGCCGACCGGCGCGGCCACCACGCGCTACGTGGTCAGGGCGCTGTCGGCGGGCAGCGGCTGGCTGTGGGCGCTGGCCGAGAGTGACGAGACGCCGCGCGGGGTGTACCTGTGGGCCTACGACGGTGCGCGTTGGGAGCAGCTCGGCGCGGTCGCCCAGGCCGCGACGGCCCAGGCGGGCAGCCTGCACGCCAGTCCCAACGTTGGCCGCCTGTTCATCAACGCCTACGACGGCAGCGCGTGGGTCACGACGCGCCTGGACCTGCGCGCCACGTCCGACCTGCCCGCGCCCAACTTTGCGACCAGCGGGGCATACGCCTATCTAGCGGCGGTGGATGGCGGCCTGCCCGACGTGCCCAAGCGCTTCCACTCCGTCGCGCTGCGCGGCAGCGGCATCAGCGCCACGACGCCCGTGCTCGTCGCCTTCTGGGATGGGTCAGCCTGGGCGAGCCTGGGCAGCCTGACGGCGGATGGTGGGGGCGAGCTGCTCTTTCCGGGCGTGGTGATGGGCCGCGTGCTGCTGCGGCTGGAATTGCGCGGCGATGGGACTCATACACCGCTGGTCAGCGAGGTGGGCGTGGCCTACGACATTCTGCCCGGCCCCGTGCCGACGGTAACTTTCGAGGCGGTACTGGCGACCCACCTGCGGCGGCTGGATGAGACGGCCGAAACGCTGACGCCGACGGCGCTGCTGGCGAATCTGGACGCCTGCCGGGCGACGGGCGCGGTGGTGAGCCTGGCCGACCCGGTGCAGTCAGCGGCAGGCAGCCCCGCCCTGAGCGTGCGGGTGGCGGAGGTGACGCTGGCCGCCCTGGCGCCGACCCCCGACCTGGGCGGCCAGTATGGCTGGCTGGCAACGGTACGCTGCGAGGTGGTGGGCGAGACGTGAAAGGTGATGCGTGAAGCGTGACCAAGACGGGACTTCTTCTCACGTTTCACGCATCACATAACCTTGTCAACTTCCACCGATAGAGAGGAGCCTTTCCCATGTCCCCCAAGCCCTGGTACAAGAGCAAGACGATCTGGCTAAACGTGGTGACGGTGCTGATTGTCGCGCTGACGGCGATCAGCCGCGAGATGAGTCTGACGTCGGCGCAACTGGAGATCATCGCGGTCGTCGTGGCCGTGCTGAACATCGCGTTGCGCGTCATCAGGGACCGGCCGCTGGCAGGTTGATGCCAACGGTGTCTGGATAGGATGCAGCATCGACGGCGCTCGCGGCGGGTGGTCACATCCGCCGCGAGCGGGTATCGCCCGCCGATCTGGCTACGGCTGGTCTTGCCGCGTCACGCGCACCATGCCCAACGTCACGGTGTCGCCCACCGGCTGGCCCGCCGTATTGGCGGCCGGTAAGCGTTGCTGGGTCTCGGTGTCGTACAGGCCGATGACCACTTGATAGTCACCCGCTGGCGCACGGTCGGGAATGGCGATGCGGTAGGTCTCGCGCAGGGTATCGCCTGCCTGCCAGGTTGTGGTGGGGACGGCGCCCGCGCATGGCTGGCGGTCGACCTGGCTGATGGGCGGCGGGGACTGGCCCGCTGCGTGGGGGGGAATCAAATGCACGAAGACGGTGGCGGGGGAGTCAGTGGCGCGTAGGGCCTGCCAATAGAGGGTCACGTCGAGCTCGCCGCCAGGTTTGAGGTCGTCTTCGCTGAGATCGTAGCCAGGCAGCGTCAGGCGTCCATCGAAGACGACGCCGCTGGGTCGATCCGGGGACAGGTCCGGCGGCGTCTGCGGCGGCACGCGGAAGGCGACAAAGTAGGGCGAGCCGAGGTAGACAGGCCCCGCCGGGTCTTCCTGGCCGGTGGGGTACGCCCGTCCCAGGTTGCGCAGGCCGCGCCTGTCCTCGCCCGGCACGACGATGTACGTTGCCCCGCTCGGCTGGGGTCCGGCTAGCAGCAGGCACTCGCGCCCATTGTAGCCCCGCACGCCCGGCCGCTGTCGCGCCTCCATCTGCAAGCCCACGTGGTCGGGCGGGATGGTCGACAGGAAGATGCGCTCGTCGGCAGGCAGCCCCGCCAGGTAGCGACCCACCGCCGCCTGGCCCGCCTCAAAGTGGCTGAACAACTCGGGTTCGCCGCCCCACACCACGAAGTAGTCGTGGTAGGTTGTCAGCGCCGAGGACAGCAGGCCGACGCCGAGCAGTGCGGCGAACAGCGGCGGCGCGACACGCGCCAACCGGCCTGGTCGCGCCCCCGCCCAGTCACGGACCAGCAGCCACGGCACGACGATACCCAGGGCGATCAGGGTGGCGGCGGCGGGCGCGCTGCCGGCCGCGCGCTTCTCGGCCGACCCCAGCCCCGCCACGGCGGCGGGCACGGTTATCAGCGCCAGCCAGACCAGCGTGAACAGGTAGGGGAAGCGCCGCCAGCGCCAGACGGCGACGCCGATGCCCACCAGGAAGGCGGCGGCCAGGAACGAGTCGAAGGCGGGGCGATAGGGAATATTGGCGATGGGCGACGCGTCGCCCCGGAACGTGTACAGGGCCAGGGCTTAGCGGACGCTCTCGCTCAGGCCGATGACCGGCAGGTTTACGTCGCCGCTGGGGTTGACCACCCACGCGTCGCGCGCGCGAGCGTTGAACTCGGCCGGGCGCTGGACGGCGTACACCGCCAGCGGCAGCGCGACGACGACGGCCACGCCCAGCGCCACAGCCAGGTCGCGCCAGCGCGTGGCCCGCCAGCCGCCCTGGGAGATGGCCGCGCCGACGAAGCCGACGGCCACCAGCAGCGGCAGCAGGCGCGCCGCCTGATAGGTATACATCGCCAGGCCCAGGACAACCCCTAGCCCGACCACGTCCCACGCCGAGCGCGTCCGCAGGGCGCGGAAGAGCAGCCACACCGTCAACGAGGCGGCGAGAGGGACGAGGATGGCGCGCAACCCCTGGCGGCTGAGTTGCACGTGCCACCACGAGATGGCCAGGGCCAGCGCGGCCAGCAGCGGCGCGGCCTCGCGCACGGCCGCGTCCGCCTCGTCGCGCAGCATCTCCCGCGCAGCGAGGTAGACAGCCGGGATGGTGGCGATGCCGACCAGGGCCGACGCGGCGTAGATGGCCGTCTGGCCGGGGCCGATGAGGGCGAACAGGGCCGCGACGAGGTAGCTAAACAGGGCCTCGCGGCCGCTGTTGGTCGCCAGGAAGATAGGGCGCGCGCCGTCGAGGATGGCGTAGGCATCGAGGCCGTAGAAAGCAGCGTCGAAGCTCGGCCCCGGCGGCAGGCGGTCGATCTGGTACAGGCGCAGGAACGCGCCCACCAGGGTGATGAGGAGAAGCAGGAACAGTCGCCTAACCATAACAGCGGATGATTGTAGCGCGTTTGGCGGCCTGGGGCGAATAGAAGATTGAGTGATCGACCATCCGCCGCGAGCGGGAGCGACCACGGCCGGCCCCCGCTTTTGCCCTCGCCCGCGTTCCCTCTATAATTTCCCCGTAATTGTTACCCCACCCAACGGAGTCCGACCCGTGCGGCGTATTGTTTTCGGCCTGGCGCTCCTCCTCCTGCTGACCCTCGCCGCGTGCCAGAGCGGCGGCAATCCCGGTACGGTTCCCCCGGCGGCGGGCAATGCGCCGCCCGCCGCCAATGTCCCCGCCCAGCCCCAGGCCCGCGCCGAGGCGGCCACCGCCACGCCCGCACCAACGGCCACCCCCGCCGCCACCGCGACGGCGACGGCGCTGCCCACCCCGACGCGCACCCCCGTACCCACGCCGACGCCCGCGCCCGTGCTGCGCCGCCTCACCGACGGCGAGTGCTGCGTCGGCTCCAGCTGGACCTCCGACAGTAAGACCGTCGTCTACCTCGACAGGCCCGCCGACGACGCGCCCACGGCCTACTACGGCCTGGACGTGACGCAGCCCAACGCTAAGCCCCAGGTTTTCCGCGACCGCATCGCCAGCTACAGCGGCGACTTCAAGTATATCGTCACGCGCGGCGATGGCTTCGCCACGGTCGAGCGCGTCGACGATGGCGCGACCTTCCGCATCAACACCGGCCGCTGCGGCACGACGCAGCCCACCGGCTGCAACGTCAGCCTGTCGCCCGACCGCACCAGGGTCATCTGGTCGGTGACGGCCCAGGCGACCGGCCCCTTTGAGCAGCGTCAGACGCGCATCTGGCTCGCCAACCTTGACGGCTCCGACGCGCGCATCATCGGCAACTGGCTCAGCACCCGCGCGGGCGCGTCCTGGTTCCCCGACAGCCAGCGCCTGCTGCTCAGCGGCCGCCCCAGCCTGGACAGCCAGGAGCTGGCGCTGGCCGTCATGAACCTGGCTGACGGCAGCGTCAAGGAGATCGTGCGCGGCGAGCGTATCCAGCGCGGCGCGCTGTCCCCCGACGGGCAGTGGCTGCTGTACACCGTGGCCTTCCACGACGACCCCGCCCAGAATGGGGCGTGGCTCATCCGCACCGATGGCACGGACCGCCGCAAGCTGGACTGGTGGGGGCCGTCGGCGTGGCGCGCGCCCGGCAAGCTGCTGTACATCCCGCAGGCCGAGGCCGCCGACAACCACACTTTTTACGAGTACGACGTGGCGACGGGCAAGAGCCGCCCGCTGACCGACCCGAAGCTCACGCCCTTCAAGATCGGCTTCGGCGACTGGTCCATGTCGCCCGACGGCAAGAAGGTCGTCTTCGTCAACGCCGAAGACCGTAATCTGTGGCTCCTGGAGCTGCCTTCGTGAGGCGTGAAACGTGAGACCCGTCGAAGTGGTTCACGCTTCACGTTTCACTCGTCACGTTTCACTCATCACCTTTCACCCATGTCCCTCGAAGCCTCCCTCAGCGTCGCCCTGCGCGACCGTAAGCTCACCCTCGCCACCGCCGAGTCATGCACTGGCGGCCTCATCGCCCATCGCCTCACCAACGTGGCCGGGTCGTCGGCCTACTTCCTGGGCGGGGTCGTGGCCTACTCCAACGCGGCCAAAGAGCGGCTGCTCGGCGTGCCCAGCGCGACCCTCGCCGCCCACGGCGCGGTGAGCGAAGCCGTCGCCCTCGCCCTGGCGCGCGGGGCGCGGGCCGCCTTCCACGCCGACCTGGCCCTATCCGTGACCGGCATCGCCGGGCCGGGCGGCGGTACGCCCGACAAGCCCGTCGGCCTCACCTACATCGGCCTGGCCGCGCCCGACGGCGAGTGGGTCGAGCGCCACGTCTGGCAGGGCGACCGCGCCGCCGTCAAGGCCCAGTCCGCCGAGGCCGCCTTATCCCTCGCGGCCCGCTACTTGCGGGGAGAGTTGTCCACATGAGCAACGAACCTGTTCAGGTCGAGGCCCGCCTGGAGAAGGACGGCCAGCTGCGACCCATCATCGTCGTCTGGCGCGGCCGCGAGCAGCGCGTGGTCGAAGTCGGCCGCCAGTGGAACGAGCCGCGCGACGGCGTCGACTATCGCCACGTCCTGGTCATGCTACCCAACACCGACCGCCTCGAACTTGCCCTCAACCTGCGCGACCTCAGCTGGCGTCTCGTCCAGGCCTGGACCACGCCACCCAGCGGCTAACGGAGTTTCCATGCCCACCTCAGCCCCCTACGGCTCCTGGCAGTCCCCCATCAGCGGCGACCTGGCGGCTGGCGGCGCGTTGCGCCTCAGCGCGCTACCCATCCATCTCGATGGCGATGACATCTACTGGAGCGAGCCGCGCCCCCGCGAACAGGGCCGCAACGTTATCATGCGCCGCCGTGCTGACGGGTCCATTGAGAGTGTGACGCCGCCTGGCTTCAATGCCCGCACGACCGTCCACGAGTACGGCGGCGGAGCCTTCGCCGTGGCGGGCGGCGTGGTCGTTTTTGCCAACTATGCCGACCAACGCCTCTACCGCCACAAGCCCGGCGAGGAGCCGCAGCCCATCACGCCGGCGTTGCCCCTGCGCTATGCCGACTTCGTCATCGACCTGCGGCGGCGGCGCATCCTGGCCGTCCGCGAGGACCATCGCGATGCGGGCCGCGAGCCGGTCAACGCCCTGGTCAGCGTGAACCTGGACGGCGACGCCGAGGGTGGCGCGCTGCTGGCCGAGGGCGCCGACTTCTACGCCGCGCCCCGCCTCAGCCCCGACGGCGGGCGGCTGGCCTGGATTGAGTGGCGTCACCCCAACATGCCCTGGGACGGCACAGACCTGTACGTCGCCGCCGTCCGGCCCGACGGCTTGCTGGGCGAGCGGCAGCACATCGCGGGCGGGCCGACCGAGTCGGTCGTCATTCCCGACTGGTCGCCGTGGGGCGCGCTGCACTTCGTTTCCGACCGTGATGGCTGGTGGAACCTGTATCGCTGGCGCGACGGCCGGCTCGACGCCCTGTGGCCGATGGAAGCCGAGTTCGGCGTGCCCCTGTGGGGCTTGGGGGTATCGACCTACGGCTTTCTGTCCGAGAACCGCCTGGCGACGCTGTACATCGAGCGCGGCGTGTCCAGGCTAGGCGTTCTCGACACGGCGGCCCACACCTTCACCCCGATTGACACACCCTACACCGACATGGCCTCGCTGCGGGCCGCGCCGGGCCGCGTCGTCTTCGCCGCTGCCTCGCCGCGCCAGACCCCGTGCATCGTCCAGTGGACCCCCGCCAGCGGGGTGTTCGAGACGCTGCGCGAGCCAGCGCCAGTGAGCGTCAACTCGCGCACCCTGTCCGAACCGGATCTCGTCGAGTTTCCGACGACGGGGGGCCGCACCGCCTTCGCCTTCTACTACCCACCCACCAACCCCGACTATACGGGCCTGTCCGACGAGAAGCCGCCCCTCATCGTCATCAGCCACGGCGGGCCGACCAGCGCCACGGCCGCCAGACTCGACCTGGGTATGCAGTTCTGGACCAGTCGCGGCTTTGGCGTCCTCGACGTTAACTACGGCGGCAGCACGGGCTACGGCACGGCCTACCGGCGGCGGCTCAACGGGCAGTGGGGCATCGTGGACACTGAGGACTGCATCGCGGGCGCGCGCTACCTGGCCGAACAGGGTCGCGTCGACTCCGACCGCCTGGTGATTCGCGGCGGCAGCGCAGGCGGCTACACTACCCTGTGCGCCCTCACCTTCCACGACGTCTTCAAGGCGGGCGCGAGCTACTACGGCGTGTCCGACCTGGCGGGCCTCGACGACCCCGGCCACAAGTTCGAATCGCGCTACAACCACTCCCTCATCGGCGGGCCAGACGTCGCCGAGCGGCTGTACGCCGAGCGCTCGCCCATCCACCATACCCAGCGCCTCAACTGTCCCATGATCTTCTTCCAGGGCCTGGAGGACCGGGTCGTGCCGCCCGACCAGTCAGAGCGCATGGTGGACGCGCTGCGCGCCAAGGGCATCCCCGTCGCCTACGTGCCCTTCGAAGGCGAGCAACACGGCTTCCGTCGCGCCGAGAACATCAAGCGCGCGCTGGAAGCGGAGCTGTATTTCTATGCGCAAGTTTTCGGCTTCGATCTGGTCGACGATATCGAGCCGGTCGCGATTGAGAATCTATCAAGCCCTTGACAAGCGAGCGAGCAACCTGTATACTGTCTCGCACATCGACTCGCCGTAGGGTATATCTATCGCATGCGACGACAGACCGCTAGCGCGCACTACCTTGAGAGGTGCATCTGTTGTCGGCGGGGGCACTAGAGGCCACGCCGGACGACTGACTTCTGCGCGACGACGACAGACACCGACCTGGCCCACCTGCCCCCGCGAGACTGACCGTCTTCGGGGTGAGCCAGCGCCATAGTGACCGAGCCTGGGACTCGCTCCCAGGCTTTTTTTATTTCCCGCCTATCCAACCGACCCACCACAAGGAGATGCCAGGCAGCGACTCGCAGCCCTCACCGTCACCGCTCTCTTGCTGCTTCTCGTCACCGCGGCCTGCGCGCCCGCCGCGCCCGCGCCCGCCGCTGCCCCCACCACCGCGGCCGCTGCCCCGAAGGCGACCGACGCACCTAAGGCCGCCGCCCCGACGACCGCCCCCGCCGTCGCCCAGGCCGCCGCCGACACGCTGGCCGATCCGGCCGCCGACGCTGCCGACGCCAAGAGCGGCGGAGGGGCGCTGGGCCAGGGCGTCCAGTTGTAGGTAGTCTA
>CAZJJF010000092.1:0-11864 GCA_964546245.1 uncultured Anaerolineales bacterium | reverse complement strand
GAAGCCTGCCGTCCATTGGATGAGGACCAGGGCGGTGACCGCGTTCGCCATGCGGTTGACGCTAATTGAGGGTACGCGGCGCCTGACATACTGCGAGAAGACAATCAGCCCGGCGCCGATCAGGATGGCGATGAGGGGGTGGAGGATGCGCAGCCGGATCAGGAAGTGGGCCGTGGCGTCCAGGTCTTGAGCCAGGCCCTCGGCCAGGCTGGCGCTGGGAAAGAGGGTGTCGCCGAGGGCAACGATGGCCCCGCTCGCGCCGATCATGGCCGTGCCGAGGAGGCAAAGAACCAGGGTCAGCGCCAGCCCCGTGCGCTCCCGGATGCGGAGCGGGCCGCCGCCGGAGGCCCACCAGGCGGTGAGGGTCAGCGCCGCGAGTAGCATGAAGGTGTTGACGAGGTGGAGGGCCATGGATACGGTGCGAGCTATCGACGCATCGTGGGCCACCAGCTCGAAGAGAACCAGGCCCGCACCCAGCAGCGCTTCGGTGAGGATGAACACAACGGACCACACCGCGCCGCGACGAACCAGGCTGCCTTTGGGATAGGCGCGGAAGGCCCACACGCCCAGGATGCCGACGAAGAGGAGAGCCAGGCCGCTGCTGGAACGGTGGCTAAACTCGATGAGGGTATGAGTCTGGGCCGACATGGGCACGATTTCGCCATTACATAGCGGCCAGTGCGCGCCGCAACCCGCGCCGGAGCCGGTCGCGCGTACGACCGCTCCCCACAGGATGACCAGGACGTTGTAAGCCAGGACGAACCACGCATACTTTGCGAACCGGCTGAGCTGCATGAGATTCCTCGCGCGCTGTCATGTTCCTCGTTCACCCTACGCGCATATGATAGCAGAAAGGGTGGCAGGGTGGGAAACTGCGCGTGAGCGCGGCGGGCATGGCTACGGAAGGGGCGTAGACGTGGGGGACATTCCCCACGGGTCGGCGGCCAGGTCAATGAGGCGTTGCAACAGGGGACGATAGGGTGCGACTGCGGTCAGGATAGTGGCCGGGGCCGGCCGGTCAGCCGACCCCACCTCCAGGGTGAAGGTCAAGGCGTGGCCGCTGGCGTAGGCCCAATCGTCGAACGCGCCGCCCTCTGCGCCGTCCAGACCGGCCTGGCGGGCGGACATGTTGGGGACCAGGGCGGCCAGCTGTGCGCCAATCGTCCTGAGGCGCGCGTCATCTGGCGCGGGCGTCATCAGGTAGCCCCACGGATACACGATTTCGTTGCCGTAGGCGTGGATGTCGGTGACGACGCGGGCCTGGCGGGCCAGCACAAACTGGCGGAGCGCCTCGGTTTCTGGCTCCGACCACGCCGCCGCCCCCTGGTATTCCTCGTGGCAGGGGCTGGCGCTCGCACCGATGCCCCAGCCCAACTCAAAGTTGCGGTTGAGGTCCACACCGTCGCACACATCCCACGCGCCGTCACTGTTGTTGTCGCGGGCATTCTTGCGCCAGTTGCGGCTACGGCTGTGGTCGATGCCGTCGTCGTAGCCGTCGATGACGCGGCCGTCGGGGTTGAGCATGGGCAGAATCCACACTTCGCGGCTGTCTAGCAGGCGCGTCACCTCCGGATCGATGCCATAGCGATTGACCAACTCGTAGGTGGTGTAGAGCAGGGCTTCCACGGCGATCCATTCGCGGGCGTGCAGCCCACTGGTGAGGATGACCTCCGGCTCCTCCTCGTCGGCGTTGGGGTTGTCTGAGAGCTTGAGGGCCACAATGTCGCGGCCCTGGGGCGAGTCGCCGATACTGGTGAGCTTGACGACCTCTGGGAACTCGGCGGCCAGCCGCTGTAGCTCGCTCTGAAGGCTGTTGACCTTCGCGTAGGAATGGTAGGCGGTCCAGGGCGCTTGACTGCGCGTGATGAAGGTGCGATCCTCGCCGAGGGCCTGATTGCCCTGGGCGTCGTCGGAGCGGACGCGGTAGTGGTACTGGAGGCCGGGGACCAGTCCCACTAACTCAACGCTGTGCTCGGTGGCCAGGTCGCCGCTGCCCAGACTGATCGGCGGGCTGGGCGGTACGCTCAATTCGACATAAGAGGTGGCGGGGCGGTCGGTGCGCCAGGTGATACGCGCGCCGGTGGCAGTCACATAGCGAGCGTGAGCCGCCGCCAGTTGTGGCGGGTCGCTGCCCGGCGCGGCGGTGCGGAAGGTGGCGTCGGCGCTCGTAGCACGGTTACCGGCGGCGTCGAGGGCGCTGACGCGGAAGTGATAGATGGTGTCGGCGCGAAGGCCACCGAGGGGCACACTATGATGCATCGTGACCATCGCTCCGGTCAGGCTGTCGCCGTAGGCAGCGGTTGGCCCGAAATCGACCTGTCCGCTGGCCGGTTCATCAGTGGTCCAGGTGACGACGGCGCTGCTGAGGGTGATTGAGAGGACAGCGACATTGGTGATACGGGGGGGGATGGCGTCGATGCCGCTGACGGTGACGGTGAGCGGCGCTCCCCACGCTGAGAGCGCGCCGGCCCCATCGACAGCCCGGACCCGCACGGCGTATGCGCCTGGGCGAGGCCAGATGTGGCTGGCCTGGATGATACCCCCGCCGCTCGGCGCGCCCAGGCTGGTCTGGGTTCCGTCGCCCCAATCGAAGACGGCCTGGCTTGCATTGCCATCGGGGTCGTCAGCAATGGCGCGATAAGTCGAGGTGGTGTTGGCGTCGGCGCGGGCGGGGCCGAGGGGCGCAGGCGGCGTCAGGGGGGCAAGATTGGGGGGCGAGCCACCGAGGGAGAGGCGTAGCAGGGCATCGGTGCGCGAGTCGCGTTGCCAGTCGGGGCCGCGATAGAACTCCCCCCGGCGATACGGATTGCGGTCGTCGGTTCGCCACAGGTACGCGCCCTCGCCTGCCTCGTAGGGGCGGACGATGACGTAGACTCGCTGGCCAGCGCCGAGGTGAAGGGGCTTATTGAGGCTGACCCGCACCCAGTCTGGGCCGGCGGGCGCGGTAGCTGCCACGTCGGCGGGAGTCACCAGTCCCCAGGCGGCGTCGATGGGGGTGGGGCCAGCCTTGTCGGCCCCGGCCCGTGCCGCCGGCGTGCCGGAGGGCAGCGCCGGGCCCAGAATGAGATCGGCGACGCCGGGATCATTGGTGACGCTGACCAGCAGGCGGAAAGTGGGCGCTGATGACGCCTTCGTCAGGGCCAGGCTGACGCTCGACAGGGAGCCGGCGCTGGCGATGAAGGTCTGTGCTTGCTGAGTCTCGTTGGCGCGGGGGGAGATGACGGCCGCACTGTTGCCGGTAGCGGCGGTGACAAGGTCGGCGGGGGCATCGCTGACGACAACGGCCAGGCTCGCGCTCCACGGCGAGACCTGCCCGGTGTCATCGAGGCTCTGGAGGCGGACCTCGTAGCGCCCCGCGCGCCCCCAGGCGTGACCGGCCCGCGCCCAGGTCGTGGGCGACGTGGTGTCAGTGATGAGCGCCGCACCGTCGCCGAAGTCGAAACGATAGCGCAGCGGGCGGCCTGGGTCGGCGGGCGCGGCGTACAGGGCGACGGCAGCGCCGGTATAGGCGCTGGCGGGGCCAATGGGGGCACCGGGCGCGGGTGGCGGTGGGCTGGGCGTAGGAGTGACGACGCTGAGCGCGCCGGTGTTGAAAGTCAGGCGGAAGGGCTGGGCAAGGCGGTTGCCTGCCAGGTCGGCGGCGGTGGTGGCGACGGTCATGGTGTAGGCCGTCTGGGGGAACAGGGGCGCACTCGGCGTGAAGCGTAGGGTCGTGCCCTCCCACGCCAGATTGCCGCTGAGAGTCGGGGTCAGCGTTAGCGCCTGGCTGACGGAGTCGCGATTCATAGCCTCGGAGAAGGTGAGGGTCAGGGTGGTGGTGATAGGGACAGCCGTCGCCCCATTGCCTGGCGCAGTGGCAGTCACACCAGGCGGCGTGGTGTCGAGGGGGGTGGCAGCCAGGCCGCCGGTCACGGCAAGGGCGAAGGCCTGCGGGCCATGTGGGGCGTTATAGGCGCTGACGGTGACAGTGTAGACGCCGGTCACCAGACCCAGATCAGGCGTCGGCAGAAAGACGCCCTCTTCAACGTTGACCCGGTCAGCGCGCCCGCCAGGCTGCGACGCGGTGGGGTTGAGGCCCTGGGTCACATTGCCCAGGTACAGGCGGCCATCGGGAGCCTGGACCCGCAGATCGAGGTCATTGGTGACATTGCCCAGACTGCCGTAGGCGGCCGGGTAGTCGGTCCAGGTGAGGGCGAGACGCAGCGGCTCGCTCGTGTCGGTGACGATGACGTTATAGCTCGCCTGTTGGTCTGTGGTCAGGCCTGCCGTCTCGTCGGCCACCCACAGGCGGCGCTTCTCGCCCGCGAAGCTCAGTGAGCGGTCCAGGTTGATGAACCCCCAACCCTGGCTGTTGTTTGGGACGTGACCCTCGTGCTCGGTGTCGCGCGCCCCGATGGCGAGTTCCGTCGTCCCCGCCAGCAAGGTGGCCTTGAGCAGCGCCGCTGAGGGCGGCATGGTGCGGGCGGGGTCTGGCGCGCCGGCCGGATACCAGCCGTCGGTGAAGTACTGGCGGATGAGAGCCAGGCCGCCGGCGACGGTGGGGGCTGCCATACTGGTGCCGGTCGACGGTATGTAGCCAGCGTGGGGGACGTCGGGCTTGGCGTTGGCCTGCGCCGAGATGACCGTGCCGGGCGCGAGCAGCGTAGGTTTGATGCGCCCATCGAGGGTCGGGCCGACGCTCAGCGTCTCGGCCCCGACGCTGACGATGCTCTTGGCCGTGGCGGGCGGCCCAACGCGCAGGCCGTTGCCATTGGCGACGACGACAAGCATGTCCTTGTGGCGCCACATGGCGTCGTCGATGGCGCGGGTCATTTCGGTGTATTTCGGCTCGGGTTGGAACTCGCCCCAACTCTCGTTATGGATGCGCGCGCCGTCTGCGTAGCCATTCTCGAAGATGGCAGTCACATCGCTGATGCTGGGTACTGGAAAATACGCGCCGACGGCCAGGTCGGTGAAGGATAGGCGCGCTCGGGGGGCCATCCCCTGGCCCTCCTCATTGCCCGACCCGCCCAGAATAGCGTTGTCGCAGGCCAGCGTACCGCCGACATGACTGCCGTGGCCCTCGGCGTCGCCCGTGTCGCCTGTAAAGCGCCAGTAGTTGACGACCTTGCGATGGGTCGGGTCCGGGGGGCGCGTCTGGCCCTGCTCGACGACCTGTACCTGGGGGCGCGCCGGGTCGTAGAAGCACTCGTGATTGGCGTCCAGGCCCGAATCGGCCAGGGCGATGATCTGCCCCTGACCTAGCAGCCCCCGCTCCCAGATGGGGCGCGAGTTCGCGATGCCTGACTGGATGCGCCACGACTCCTGGAAGTTGAGCGGGCCGATGGGCTGCGCTTCCCCGATCCAGCGCACGGCGGCGCTGGCAGCCAGGGTGGGCAGATGGTCGGCTGCCAGTGACGCCTGGAGGTCGTGGCTGCCCAGGGCGAGGGTACGACCGCCGAGGCTATCGACTGCTTTGGCGACGCTGTCGAGGCTCTCCCCCTCGTGGACGACGATATTGACCGTCAGGGGGGTGTCGCGCTGGGTGTCGACAGCGCGCGAGACGCGAAAGGCTGGTTCGAATGCGCCCAGGTAGCGGACGAAGGGCAGGCCACGCACCGCCTCCCACTGGGAAGGCTCGATACGAGCGACGTACCCGAAGTCGGGTAGATAATCGTCGAGGCGTACGCCGAGGCGGGTGAGGGTGTCGCGCCATTCGGGGCGCACCGGTCCGCTTACTTGCAGCACGGCGTAGCGTGAGGGCGACGGATGGGGCCACGCGGCCCGCTCACCCAGATTGAACTTCTGGGTGTCGGTGTCGAGGGCGTAGCCGTTGATGATGAGGGAGGGCCGGGGCGGTTCCTGGGCCTGGCCCGACGCTGGGCTGCCGATAAGGGCGAGAGCAGCCAGCCAGAGCAGCGTTACCACGCGGCCCAGGCCGCGACCGCCTCGCGAGGGTACAGGTAGGCGCATAGCTATCCGAATCGAACGACCCCCTGCGAAAGCGAGGGCGGGTTAGGCGGGGGGACGGGTGGACTATTATAACACGTCTCGCGCTTGTCATGGATATAGACGCGCTCGACGCTCGGAAGTCACGCGCGAGACAGGGGAACAGCCAACGCGGCTCTTCACCCACGGTACGGGATGCGAGTATAATCTCGGTAAGTCGATGCTGTGTGGCTCACTCCCTCGATAGCGCTGCGTGAGGTGTCTATGCGTGTGCAATTGGCTTATGGACGACATGGGCTGACCATCGAAGCCCCTGACGATGCGGATGTCATCACCTCGCGCTACGTGGTCGGGGTTCCCGACGAGGGCCTTGCCCTGCGCGAGGCGTTGCGACGGCCCATAGCCTCGCCGCCCCTGGTGGACAGGGTGCGGCCCGGCGACCGTGTCGTCATCACCCACAGCGACATCACCCGCGCCACCCCCAACGACCGCATCCTGCCGGTCCTGCTAGCCGAACTGGAGGCGGCAGGCGTCCGCCGCCAGGACATTAGCCTGCTCAACGCCCTGGGTACCCACCGCCAGCAGACAGCAGAGGAGTTGCGGCAGATGTTGGGCGACGACGTGGTGGATAACTACCGGTGTCTCCAGCACAATGCCTTCGACGATGCGAACCTGGTCCCGCTGGGCGTGACGCGATTGGGCCATCCGGTGCGCATCAACCGCGCCTATCTGGATGCTGACGTGCGTATCCTGACCGGCTTCATTGAGCCGCACTTCTTCGCCGGTTTCAGCGGCGGACCAAAGGGTGTCTTGCCTGCGCTGGCAGGCTGGGAGAGCGTCTTCACCAACCACAGCTACGCCATGATTGCCGACCCACACGCGACGTGGGGAGAGTTGCAGGCTAACCCCATCTGGCAGGAGATGGCCGAGGTGGCGCGGATGGCCGGCCCCAGCTTCTTGCTCAACGTGACCCTCAACGCGGACAGGCAGATCACGGGCGTCTTTGCTGGTGACTTGCTCGCCGCCCACGCGGCGGGCTGCGCCTTCGTGCGCGAGAGCGCCATGATGCCTGTCGCGGCTGCTTACGACATTGTCATTACCACCAACAGTGGCTATCCGTTGGACCAGAATCTGTACCAGACGGTGAAGGGGATGAGCGCGGCGGCGCGCATCGTGCGCGAGGGCGGCGCGATTGTCATGGCGGCGGCATGTGAGGATGGTATTCCCAGCCACGGCATGTATGCGGACCTGCTGCGGCGCGGAGCGTCGCCCCAGGGCGTGCTGGACCTGGTGGCCCGGCCCGGCTTCAGCGAGCATGACCAATGGCAGGTGCAGATTCAGGCGCTCATTCAACTGAAGGCTACCGTCTATGTCTATAGCCAGGGCCTGACCGACGCGCAGCTTCGCGACGCCCTCTTCACGCCGTGCCGCGATATCGTAGCGACGATAGCCGATCTGCGGACCAGGCACGGGCCGCAGGCGCGTATCGCTGTCCTCCCCGAAGGCCCACAAACGATCGCCTACGTTCGCGAGCCGCTGGCTCACCCCGCCTGACAGCCGGGGCGCTGCAACGCCACGCGGTAGACACTGAAATCGGCGTTCTGATACGCCACCTCGAAACAGGCGGCGTGCCGTTGGACAGCGCGGCGGGCGTCGGCCTGGCTCTGCGGCTCGAGGTCCGGCGGGCCGATGACGAGATAAGTCACCCCCTGACGCGCCAGGGAGGCGAGGAACTCGCGGTCGTCGGGCATGGCCCCGAAGGCAGTGGACCAACGCTCGGTGAAGAGGGCCGCGGCCCGTGGTGTGATGAAGGCTATCACGGCGTCGTCGGGGGTCGCCTCGCGCAGGAAGCCAAATAAGGCGACGGTCTGCGGCGCGCCAATACCGCGCTGGAGTGGGCCGAAGTCGAGATGCGTGTAGCGTCCGGCATAGGATAGAGTCACAGCGATGAGGAGAGCGGCGAGAAGGCCCTGGCGGAGGCGCGGCCGGCCCAGGCGTTGGAGGCTGTCAATAGCCATGAAGGCGTAGCCGACAGCGAAGGGAATGAGGGGGATGAGAAATCGCGTCCCCTGGAAAGCGCCCCAGGCGAGGATAAGCAGGCTATATAGCGGTACGAACAGGTCGACGCTGGCGACGCGCCGCCAGGCCAGGACGTAGCCGATGGCGGCCAGGCCGACGATAGCCGCCATTAGCGCCGCCGATAGGGCCAGGTTGACGCCGTTCCACCACGGTACTCCGAAGGCGGCGGCGTAGCGGAGCGCGTTGTTAGCGACGACGGCCGGCCGAGGATCGAAGAGGAGCGCGCTACCCAACGCGCCCAGGGTCAGCCTCTGGACGAGGACGAGGGCAGCAACCAGCAGCACGGTGCAGCCCGATAGCCAGGTGAGGCGACGCCACCGCACCAGATCGTAGCCGATCACGGTTGGGATGAGGACGAGGGCTGCCGTGCGTGCCCCGTATGCCAGGCACACCGCCGCCGCGACAAGCAGTCCGTCGCGGGCACGCGGCCGCGGTTGACGCCCGGCGTGGTCGGCGGCCAATAGGGCCAGGGAGGTGAACAGGAGAAAGGGCACGTCCGAAAGGATGTTGTCCTTGAAGCTCCAGAAGTAGGGGTTGAAGCCCACAACGGCGACAGCTGCGACCAGACCCCAGGGCGTCAGGCGATTGCGCCACAGGGCGGCGAAGGCCACCAGGCTGGCGAGGAAGACGGGGATGAGGGCGCGTTTCATGGCGTCCAGGTCCAGACCGACGAGGCGATACACGGGTGCGAGCAGCACGGGCAGCAGTGGCGGGTAGGATGGCGGCTGCATGGGATAGGTGGGATTGTAGATGAAGTGGCTGGATCGGTAGTCGACGCCTGTGGCGATGTTCTTGGCGTGTTGGATGTACATGGCAAAGTCGTCGCCCCAGTCGTGGCCGGGGCGAATCGTGAGCGCGTGCCATATGCCAACCACGGCGATAATCACAGCCAACATGATGAGGGGGGCGCGCGCAGCAGGGGGCGGGGGAGGCAATATATCCAGGGGCATATGGGGCTAGAACTCCCTCACGGCGGCAGATGGGGTGGCATGTCAGACAGGCACAAGTATAGCCGGGTGCGGCGGTATTGCCAGGCCAGTGTCTGTTCGCCTATCACACCATAGTTCGCTATAATGACAGCCGGCGCCAGCGCGCCATCCAGTCTCGCCCGCTTCCCTCCATTCACTCCCGTTCACCCGGCCGTCTGCGCCGAAAGGCCTGCGTGGCTTCGATAACTGTGGCACCAACCCCACCTCTGCCCCAGGGTATCGTCACCTTCCTGCTGACCGACATTGAAGGTAGCACGAAGCTCTGGGAAGAAAGCCCCCAGCCGATGGCCGTCGCGGTGACGCGGCACGACGCTCTGGCGGCGCGCCTCATCGTGCAGCACAACGGCATGCTGGTCAAGAGTCGCGGCGAAGGGGATAGCCTCTTCGCCGTTTTTGCGCGGACGACGGACGCTGTTCTCGCCGCTTACAACATGCAGAAGGCGCTGCACGCGGAGCGGTGGCCCACGCCGCGCCCGATTCTGGTGCGCATGGCTCTCCACGTGGGCGAGGCAGAATTGCGGGACGGAGATTACTTCGGCGGTACAGTCAACCGCTGCGCGCGGCTGCGCGCGGCCGGGTCGGGGGGGCAGATCCTCGTCTCGCAGGCGGTACGCGAGGTGGTGCGTGACACGTTGCCGAGTAGTCTCGGCTTTCGTGATCTGGGCGAGCATCGCCTGCGCGACCTGACGAGGCCGGAGCGCGTCTTCCAACTTATGGCTGACGATCTACCGCATGAGTTCGGGCCGCTGCATACCCTCAACATGCATCCCAACAACCTGCCGGTGCAGCGCGATGCCCTGATCGGCCGCGAGCGGCAGGTGAACGCCGTGCAGACTCTGCTGCGTCAGCCAAACGTGCGACTGGTGACGCTGTTGGGGCCGGGGGGGACGGGCAAGACGCGCCTGGCGCTCCACGTGGCAGCAGATATGCTGGATGACTTCGACGACGGCGTCTATCTGGTGCCCCTGGCCGCCGTGCGTGATACTAGCCAGGTTGTGCCAGCCATCGCGTATACCCTGGACGTGCGCGAGATTCCCCCCTTATCCATGGTGGCGACGCTCAAGGAGCGGCTGCGCGACCGCCAGATGCTCTTGGTGCTGGATAACTTCGAGCAGGTGGTGGATGCAGCCGCCGAGGTCGTCGATCTCCTGGATGCGGCGGCAGGTCCGAAGATGCTTGTGACCAGTCGCACGGTGTTGCGGGTGCGCGGTGAGGCCCAATACCTGGTCCCGCCATTGACCGTGCCTGACAGCTTGCGCCTGGCCGCCGATGGCAACACCCTGGCGATGCTGGCCGAGTATGAGGCGGTGCGCCTGTTTGTGGAACGGGCGCGGGCCGCCCGGCCTGACTTCGCGCTGACGCCAGAGAATGCCGTGGCCGTGGCGCAAATCTGTCAGCGCCTCGATGGCCTGCCCCTCGCCATCGAATTGGCGGCGACTCGCATTCGGACCCTGTCCCCCCAAGCGATGCTGGCGCGTCTCAACCATCGCCTGCAATTGTTGACGGTGGGCGCGCGCGACCTTCCCTCGCGCCATCAGACGCTGCGGGCAGCCATTGAGTGGAGCTACGAGTTGCTGGACCCCCCGTGTCAGACGCTTCTGCGGCGGCTGGCGGTGTTCAGTGGCGGCAGTACGCTCGAGGCCATCGAGGGCGTGGTGGGCGATATGCCGCCGGCCGAGGGCGAGACAGCCATCGGTGTGCTGGATGGCATCGAGGCGCTGGCGAGTCAGAGCCTGTTGCAGAGCCGCGACCAACGGCCAGACGAGCCGCGCTTTGTCATGCTGGCGACCATTCAGGAGTTCGCCGCCGAAGAACTGGTCAAGAGCGGTGAGGGGGACATACTGCGCGAGCGGCATGCGCGCTATTTTCTGGCTTTTGTACGCCGCGCCCAGCCGAATCTGTTCGGCCCGCAGGCCGGGCTGTGGCTGGACCGGCTGGAGTCGGAGCATGATAATCTGCGGGATGCCACGCGCTGGTTCGTAGAGTCTGGCCTGGCCGCCGAGGCGTTGCACCTGACGGGCGCGATGTGGCGCTTCTGGGAGGTGCGGGGTTATCTCAGCGAGGGCCGCACGGCCCTGGAGGAGGCGCTGAGGTTGGGGGCGGAGGCGGCGGCGACGGATCGAATCCCGGCCCTGAACGGCGCGGGTATTCTGGCCCGCAATCAGAGTGACTACGCTGCTGCGCGCCGCTATCATCAGCAGACGCTCGAGCTGGCTGAGGCGGCCCAGGATTTGGGAGCGATTGTCAGCTCGCTGGGCAACTTGGGGATCGTCGCTCAGGCGCAGGGTGACTACTCAACCGCTGAGGCTCGCTATCATCAGGCGCTGACGACGAGTCGCCAACTTGGCGATCAGCGCGGCGTGGCTGGATCGCTCTATGACCTCGGCTGGCTGGCCTTCGACCGCGGCGAGTGGGAGACGGCGCGCCGCCTGCACCAAGAGAGTCTGGGGATTCGGCGTGAGGTCGGCGACCGGCTGGGGGTGGCCTACTCGCTGCTGGCGCTGGGGCACGTGGCGCGCGCCCAGAACAACTACGATGATGCCCGGGCGCGCTACGAGGAGAGCCGTCAATTGGCCCAGGCGATGGGAGACCGACTGCACGTCGGGGTGTCGCTCTACGGGTTGGGCGTCACCGCCTGGCGACAGGGCCACTGGGAAGAATCGCGCCAGTACTACCTCGATAGTCTGAACATCCTGCGCGACCTGGGGAGTCGACGCGAGATTGTCGCCTGCCTGATGGGGTTGGGAATTGTCGCGGCCGAGATGAACCAGTTCGAGCGCGCCGCCCGCCTGCTGGGAGCGAGCGGGGTCCTGTTGGCGGCCATGGAAGCCCGCCTGCCGGCGCTGGACCAGGCCGACCTCGACCACT
>CAZJJF010000091.1:0-11935 GCA_964546245.1 uncultured Anaerolineales bacterium | reverse complement strand
GTACCCTGGAGGAGATCAACCGCCGCCGCGCCGCCGAGGGTCTCGGCCCGGCCGTCGCCAACACCACCCTGCAGCGCATCGCCCAGTCCTACAGCCAGTTGATGTACGACACCAACTGTTGGAGCCACTACTGCGACGGCACACCCTGGTCGCGTATGCAGGCAGGTGGCTACGATGCCGAGGCCTTCAGCGAGGTCATCGGGCGCGCCTTCACCACCCCTGAGGACGAGGTCCAGGGCTGGATGGATAGCCCCGCCCACCGCGACATCATCATGAATGCCAAGGACGGGTTCCAGATCGAGATGGGCTGCGGCTGGGACACAACCCTGTTCTACGCCACCTGTGACGTGGGCTACCGACGGCTGAGTGGAACCCCCACCGCCACGCCGCTACCGTCCGCAACGCCCACCCATACCAACACACCGCAGCCATCCGCAACACCCACGGGCACTAACACGCCGCTGCCGACGGCCACGCCGACAGCTACCACGACGCCTACGCCAACGCGAGCAGCGACCGGCACGGTCACACCGGGTCTGCCGCCTCCGCCGGGCACGCCGACCTGGACGCCGCAGCCGCCCCCGGCGACGGCAACCCCCACCACTGGGCCATTGCCTACCGCGACAACAACGCTACCGGCCCCTGGCGGCGTAGAGATTGCCCTGACACCGCCGAAGAACGTCGTCGGCTGGGTGAGCAGCACCGGCGCCAAGAATTGGGGCGACAACAAGATCTACGCGGGCGTCTACTACAACCAGGTTTACCTCGGCGGTATGCAGTTCCCGCTCCTCGACATCCCGCGCGACGCAACCATCAGCGGCGCGCAGCTTGAGTTGACCGGTCAGTCTACCGACTTCCTGTCCACAGCGACACCCGGCGATTGGAACGTGCGCTGGCTCGATAAGGCCATCAACACCCGCTTCGCTGGCATCGACTTCCAGTCTCTCAACGCAGCGGTGGTTATCGATACGCTGGCGCCGACCATGAACCCGCCCGATTTCGGCCGCCTGCGCAAGAACATCCTCTCCTTCAACCCTGAAGAGATCCGCATGCTGCAAGACCAGCGGGCCACGACGGACTTCATTACCTTCCGCGTCGACGGCCCACGCAGCGGCGCGCAGGTCCAGGTCATGACGTGGGATAGTGGGTGGGGTAGCGGCGGCCTCGGCGCGAGCGCGCGGCCAGTGCTGCGAGTGTGGTATTGGCCGGCCGGTGGGCAGCCGCCCACCACCACGCCGGTCCCGCCCACGGCCACCAGCACACCTACCAACACCCCAACGGCGACGTGGACCCCTGTGCCACCCACGGCCACCTTCACGCCCACCAGCACACCGACGGCGACATGGACCCCCGTGCCGCCCACGGCCACCTTCACGCCCACCAGCACCCCAACGGCGACGTGGACCCCTGTGCCGCCCACGGCCACCTTCACGCCCACCAGCACACCGACGGCGACGTGGACCCCTGTGCCGCCCACAGCCACCTCCACGCCCACCAGCACACCGACGGCGACCGATACGCCCATCCCGCCGACCAGCACGCCGACCGTGCCCACGCCGACGGGCACGCTGCCGCCGCCGACGGCGACGCTGACGCCGACTGACACGCCGATTCCTCCAACACCAACCGACACGCCCACCAGCACGGCGACGCCAACCTGGACAGCGACGGCAACGCCAAGCCACACGCCCACCTGGACGCCGACGGCGACCGAGACACCCGTGCCCCCAACACCGACCGACACGCCCACCAGCACGCCCGTGCCGCCGACGCCGACCGACACCCCTGTGCCGCCAACGGCTACAGCGACGCCCATCCCACCCACGGCCACGCCGTCGCCGACGCCCGTGCCCGTCCTCAAGACGGCGGAGCTGATCCCAGCCAGCAACCAGGTGGGGTGGGTAATCACCCTGGACACTGCCAGCAACCACCTGGGTGATGACGACATCTACACCGGCAAGTGGGGCAACTACGTCTACTACGGCCTGCTCCAGTTCAACGTGGGCGGCCTGCCCGCCGACGCGAAGGTCGAGAGCGCGGAACTGGTGCTGCACACCCAGACCCGCGAGTACGTCGACGACGGCGCGTGGCAGGTACAACTGCTCGGCCCGCAGGTGGACGCAGGCTTCCCCAGCATCACCTTCCCGCAGGCCGACACCGCCCCGGTCCTCGGACCCGTCGGCGACCCCATTCCGGTGGCTGCCATCGCGCCGGCCGGCGGCGCCAACGTCGTGACGCTGTCCGCCGAGCGTCTCGCCGACTTGCAGGCGCGCATCACGACCACTGGCAAGGTCAGCCTGCGTATCGATGGGCCGCCCGCCGATGGCATGACCTACTCCATGCAATCGTGGGACTCGGGCTACGGCTACGGTGGCCTCGGCCCCGACTACAAGCCCGTCCTGCGCCTGCGCTTCCTCACCGCCCTCGGTGAGCCGTGAGGCGCGGTCCGCGACGACCCTGACAACCCACGCGGCCCACGGTAGCGCTACCGTGGGCCGCGTGATGTTCCCCGCTCGTCGTCGCGTGTCTCGGTGGTGGCCATCACCTGAAGGGCGTCAGACATGGGGTCCCCTGCGCGATAGAGATGTGCTATACTCTCTTCACTACAAATAGGCTTGTAATTCGCTTCAATACGTGCCAGGCATCTGGAAGGACGGAGGCCACTGATGAAGGCGTATCGCACCTATCTGACCGTCACGGATGCCAGGCAGGTTGTGCTGGATGATCTACCCTTCCCGCCCGGCCAGCGAGTGGAGGTGTTAGTGTTGGCGCAGGACGCGGACCGGATGGAGACCGTCAATCGGCTGATGGACCTGTTGCGACAAACCCAGGCCTTGCCTCAAGTTCAGCCCGTCACCGATGACATGATTGCGGAGGAGATTGAGGCTTATCGGAGTGGTGAGTGAGGATCGTTATCGACACAAGCGTGGTTGTGTCAGCTGCCTTCCGTGATCGCGTACCCGAGGAAGTCCTGCTCTCCGTTGCTCGCAGTCCTCACATCGAATGGATTGCCTCAACGGCGATTGTGACCGAGTACCTCGAAGTGCTACGCCGGCCCAAGTTTGATCTACCCGAGGCGGTTCTCCGCCAGTGGGGGGAGCTTCTCAGCACACTCGTCACTCTCGTTGAGACGCCTTCCGATGTCGAATTCCCCCGGGACCCAAAGGATGCTCCGTTCCTGGCGTGCGCCATCGCAGGTGACGCTGACTATCTTATCACAAGCGACAGAGATTTCGCGGAAGCCTATCATCTGATGCGGACGACGGTCTGCTCTGTGGCTCAGTTCAAGCGCCTCGTGCTTGACCAGGAATCCTGACTGTAAGGGGCCAGGGGCCAGCAGGTAACACTCATTGGCCCTTCGGTCTCGGTCCTGGCAATGCTCAGTCGCCGCCTGGCCCGACCGGCGCGCGGATGCGCAGGAAGGCGGGCGCGACCAGCAACACCACGACACCGATAATCAGCGCGCCCAGCACGATAGCGCGCGGCGCACCCGCCACCGGTCCCAGATGCTCGGTCAGGGCGACGACGCCGAAGCCGCGCAAGGCCCCCAGGGCGATGCGCGCCACTCCCCCCGGCACCGCCGCCCCCAATTCGCGCGCCACGGCAGCCACGGCCAGCGCGCCGAGGGAGGGCAGCCCGATGAGCGTGGCGGCATAGAAGCTCATGACGCGCCCGCGCACCTCGTTGGGCGTGCGTAGCTGGATGGTCGTCGAGATCATCGTGGTGAACACGGTGGCCGAGACACCAACCAGAACCAGCAGCAGCAGACCAAGCCAGAACCAGGGGCTGAGGGCGAAGAAGGCCAGCGCCAGGCAGAGAGTCACGCCGCTGACGACCATGACGCGGCCCTGGGCGCGCAGATTGTGGACCGAGGACAGCCCCAGCGCGCCCAGCAATGCGCCCAGCCCGGCCGCCGAGAGCAACTGGCCGTAGCCACTGGCGCTAGTGTGCCAGATGTCGTCGGCGAAGATGGGCAGCAGCTGCTGATAGGAGCGCGCGAACAGGGCCGCCAGGGACGACATGATGAGCATGACCAGAATCAGCCGATGGCGCAGGATGAAGCGAACGCCGCCGAGCAGAGCCTCGCGCCACGGCCCCGCGCGGCGCGGCGAGGGCGGCACATCGCGCATGGCAGTCAACGCGCCGATGACGGCCAGGTAGCTGACGGCGTTGAGCATGTACAGCCAGGCCGCGCCCACCAGCCCCAGCATTGCGCCGCCGAGGGCAGGGCCGATGAGCGCCGCGCCCGTGTAGGTCGCCGAGTTGAGCGATAGGGCGTTGAGCAGATGCTGGCGCGGCACGAGTTCGGGAATCAGTGACTGGCGCGCGGGGTTGTCGAAGGCCAGGCAGAGCGCCTGGAACAGGGATGCCGCCAGAATCCAGCCCGGCGTCAGGCGCTCGGTCCACGCCAGGCCGGCCATGACGGCCGCCGAGAGAGCCGCCGCGCTCTGGGTGATGTACAGCAGGCGCACGCGGTCGACGCGGTCGACGAAAATGCCGCCGATGGGCGTCAGGAAGGTCATGGGCAGGGCGAAGGATAGCCCCAGGTAGCCGAGAAAGAGGGGGTTGTTGCCGGTGAGCTTGTAGATGAGCCAGCTCTGGGCGATGTTCTGCATCCACGTGCCCATGTTGGACACGATGAGGCCCGCCCAGATAAGGCTGAAGTTGCGGTGGCGCAGGGCCGGGTAGCGCGTCGCCTTGACTGTCGTGGCGCTCATGGCACACTCCGCTCAAAGCCGCCGCCCCCTCGTCGGCAAGAGGGGGCGGCGCGCGCTCGGTGACGCCTGGCTAGTAAAGGCCGTACTGGCTCAGACTCCTGCCGTCTTCAACCTCGGCATGCCAGGTCAGGCCCCAAAAGGCGGCGAAGGGGTCGAACTCGTAATCGGGGGCAGAGCGTGGCAAGCGCACCGCCAGCAGGCCGCCATCGCCGCCCAGGTCCAGGTGACCGTCGACTTCCATGACAAAGGAGACTTCGTCGTCGCCGTAATGGTCCCAGGTGCGCAGATGGATGTAGCCCATCTGATTATCCATGGTGACGTTGTCGCAGTTGGCGAAAGGCTGCAAGGCTTCACCCAGGTCCAACTCCCGACTGCGGCGGCCGGGCCGATGCGGTCCACTGAGTTGGACGCCAATCATCAGCCCTTCCTCGTCGAAGTCGAGAGTCAGCGGGCAGGGCAGGCTGCGGCTCACCGAGCGGCGACGGGCAGGCTGGAGAATAATGGCGACCTCGTCCCTGGGGACGCTGTACACCAGACGAAAGTCGCAGTGTCGTTCGTGCTCAATCTCGAATTTATCTCGATTGGCGGGGTCGCGGTTTTCCGCGGGCGAGGATCTCATTGCGGGTATTGTCGTCCATCCAGTAAAGGCTACAGTCAGATGCCGACAATTCTATCATAAGACTGCCCCAGACCCAAATCGCCGCGCCATCTCACCGCCGTCGACGACCAGGCTGTGGCCGGTAATAAAGGGGCTTAGGACCAGGAAGAGCACGGCTTGCACCACATCGTCCGGCGAGCCAACGCGCCCGACCAGGGTGCGCTGGGCGAACCGCTCCGTCTGTGCCGCGCTCATCGCGTCGGGGGGCAGGACAATACCAGGCGCAACGCTGTTCACGCGCACCGCCGGGGCGAGGGCCTGGGCCAGACTGAGGGTCAGGTTCTCCAGGCCGGCCTTGGCCGCCGAGTGGGGAATGAAGCCAGGGTAAGGGGCGCGGGCGGCGATGTCGGTGATGAAGACGATGCTGCCCCGCGCCTCCGCCAGGGCAGGGGCAGCGGCTTGCGTGGTGAAGAAGGCCGCCTTGAGCGTCACGTCGACGCTGTCGTCCCAGACGGCCTCAGTCACGCGGTCGAAGCGGGCAGCGTGGAAGGGGCTGGCGGCGTGGACGAGGATGTCGAGGCGGCCAAACTCGGCCAGCGCAGCGCGCACCAGCATCTGGGCCTGATCCACGTGGGCCAGGTCGGCCTGGAAGGCTGCCGCGTGGCGGCCTAGCGCCTCGATGTCGGCGACGACCGCCGCCGCGTCGCTGGCGGACGTGGCGTAGTGGACGGCGACATCAGCTCCTGCCCGCGCCAGGCCGCGGCTGACATACCCGCCCAGGCGGCGCGCCCCACCCGTGACCAGGGCGACCCGGCCGGCCAGGGCGTCAGCGCTGGGCCATGCGCTCATCGACTGCCGCCAGAAATTGAGTGACATCGCGCCGCGCGCCGCCGAACGAAAACGGACCAAGCGGCGCGCGGCCCTGAGCATCCACCTGCACCCCACCCTCCTCGGAGCGAACCGCCACGGCCAGGATATCGTTCCACAGCGGGCCGGGCACCGCCACCTGGAACGTGCCGCCACTGATGGGCGTCGGACGTTGGGCGATGACCTGCCAGCGCCGCCCCCACGACCGCTGACTCTCGGCGGCGATAATCGCCTCGCGTAGCACGTCGTTGGGTGGCAAGGTGGTGTAAACGCGGGAGCGTAGCGCGGGTGGCGAGGTCGGGCTAGACAGTACGGGCTGCGTGCCGAAGTCGAAGCTCGTGCCCGTGGCGAAACCGCCCAGCAGCAGGCCAATACCGAGGACCAGACCGGCGATGCCGCCGTACAGTGTCCAGCGCGCCCAGTTCCGGGTGCGATTGAGGAAGTAGATGAACAGCAGAATCACGCCGAGCAGCAGAAACGGAACGAACAACTCCCACGGGAATAGCGACGGGTTCATACGCTGAGGACAATCTTTCCGAATTGCTGGCCTTCTTCGAGCAGCCGATGCGCCGCCTGAATCTCGTCCAGCGGCAACACGCGGTCCACGACGGGCTTCAGCCGGCCCTGGAAGACCAGGCGCATCACGGTGTTGAACTCCGCCTGACTGCCCATGGTCGAGCCGATGATGAACGGTTGTTTCCAGAAGATGATGCGAATGTCGGTCTCCCCCATCGGCCCGGTCGTCGCGCCGTAGGTGACGATGCGGCCGCCCTTGCGCACGGCGCGCAGGCTGCCCTTCCACGTCGCCGCGCCGGTGTTCTCCAGGACCACGTCGACCCCGCGCTTACGGGTGCGCTGCCAGATTTCGCGGCTAAAGTCGGACGTGGTGCGGTCGATGATCTCGTCCGCGCCCAGCGCCCGCGCCGCCTCAGCTTTCTCGGCCGTGGAGGTAACGGCGTAGCTGTATGCGCCCGCCAACTTAGCGATCTGGATGGCCGCGCTGGCAACGCCACCGCTCGCGCCGTGGATAAGGATGGTCTCACCCGCCCGTAGCTGCGCCTGGGTCATAAGGGCGCGCCAGGCGGTGACGAACACCAACGGCGAGGCGGCCGCCTCGGGAAAGTCCAGGCTGTCGGGGATGGGTAAGATGTTGCGGGCAGGCACGGCGACGTATTCGGCTGCGCCGCCCGGCGCGTGCTCACCCAGGATGCCAAAGGTGTCGCACAGCGGATGCTCGCCACGAATGCACGCCTCACAGTGGCCGCACCATAGGGACGGGTTGACCACGACGCGCTGGCCCACCTGCACGCCGCCGACCTGCGGACCGACCTCGGCCACCACCCCCGCGACATCCGAGCCGCCGATGTGGGGCAGCTTCAGGGTCAGGCCAGGGATGCCCTCGCGGACGAACAGGTCCAGATGATTCAGGGCCACGTTGTGAACCCGCACCAGCACATCGCCGGGGCCGACGGCGGGCGGCGGCACGTCGGCTAGTTGAAGCTGGTCGATGCCTCCGTGCTCGAAGAAGACGGCGGCCTTCATGGCGAATACCTCCTAAGCGAGAACCGAATGGCCCCCGCCGCGTCGATTCATCTCATCGAGGCGCGCCCTGTCGCCGATAGTGGCCTTCACCAACCAGGCGCGCCCTCACATCCCCGCGACGATATCCTCGCCGCCGTCGACGCCGATGACGTTGCCGGTCAGCCAGTGGCTGTCGAGTTGGCTGAAGAGGACGATGTGCTCGGCGACGTCCTCCGGCGTGGTGAGGCGACCAGAGGGGTTGACGCTCTGGGCAAACTCAATCATGCGCTCGTTACCAGGGATGCGGCGCAGGGCGGGCGTATCCGTGACACCGGCGCGGATGCTGTTGGCGGCGATGCCGTGGGGAGCCAGTTCCATTGCCAGCTGGCGAATGTTAGACTCCAGGGCGGCCTTGGCCGCCGACACCGCCCCATAGTGGGGGATGACCCGCGTGCCGCCCGCGCTGGTCATGGCGTAGATCTTCGAGCCGCGCCCCAGCAGCCCCGCGCTTACCAGGTCCTGCACCCAGTAGATGAGGCTGTTGGCCATGACATCCAACGTCATGGCGACCTGCGCCGCGTCGAGGATCCGCTCCCCGTCGCGAGGCACGAAGGGCAGTAGCGTGCCAAAGGCCAGCGAATGCATGACGACGCGAATCGTGCCATCGGGGCCGAGGTGGGCGCGCATGGCCGCCACCGCCTCGCGGCGCTTGGTTTCGTCGGCGGCGTTCATGTTGAAGAAGACGGCCTCGCCGCCCGCCCCACGGATATCGTCTTGCAACGCCTCGACCACTGGCATCGTCGACTTGCGGTCGAGATGCACACCAAAGATGTTGTAGCCTGCCTGGGCGAGGGCGCGGGATGTGGCCGCGCCGAAACCGCTGGATGCCCCCAGAATCAGCGCCCAACGACCGGTAGTGTTTGCCATGCTGCCTCCTGTGTGTTGTCGCTATTATAACACACTGCAAGGGTGGGGGTTACGAGGCCAGAGGCGCGATGCGAATGCGGCTGATCTCCAACCACTGGCGCTGGGGGACGGCCAGGCGGCGCAGGGCCAGGTCAGCCGTGCCCGTCTCGTCGGCGCAGTTGTTGTCCACCCAGGCCACGAAGCCCAACGACGCGACCGGCGGCGCGACAGCGCGCAACACGCGCTGCCCGTCCACCCAGAAGTCGGCGCGGTCGGCGCGCCAGTCGATGCGGTAGACGTGGCGCTCGTCCAGCCGCGACGCCAGGACAGCCTCAGCGGCGCGCACCGCGCTGTTGCGCGCCACCCGGTACAGCAGCGGCCCCAGGCGGGGCGTCCGTAGCAGGGCCGCGCCCGCCGCGGCGAGCCAGTCCGGCATGGTCCCGCCGTTGAGGGCGGCTGCCTTCCAGCCGTGGGGCGCGCCACCCGGCGCGAAAGGCATGTTGGCGGGGAGTGACGTGTTGAAGAACCACACGGCGTTGGGGGCGGCCGCTGTGCCCTGGGCCGGGTCGAAAGGGTCGTTCCAGAAGCCGAAGCCCGCCGTGCCCCGCATCTGCTCGGCGGGGTGGGAGGCGACGGCCTCGACCTCCAATCGCAAGGGTGGCCGCCAGGGTAGGTCGCGCCGCCGCGCCCCACGCAGGTCGTTCAATTCGGCGTCGGACAGGATGCCTTCGGGGGCGTCCTCGACGGCGAGGCGTAGGCCGCCGGGCGTCGGCTCCAGGTCGGCGAAGCCCAGCAAGATGCGCGCGAAGTAGGGATCGATACGCCCGCGCAAGTCGATGTCGAGGGGGAGGGGTGGCATGGGAGAAGTATGGCCCGCGGAGCCTGACAGCGCAAGCCTGATATTAGAGGTGTCAGGCTGAGACGGGAAGTGCGCTGGAAGCGCGGTGACAGTCGAAACCCCATCAGAGCCACTGTGACGCATTTCACACCCCTGCTGTGTCCTGTGTCGCTGCCAACAGATGACCTCTGCCTGTATGCTGGTAGCACGGCGTAACACGGCTGTCATTGCTGTCGGCACAAGGAGAGGACCGCTATGTCACGGATTCCCCTGTCGCGTCTCACTCTTTTCCTGACCCTACCCGCCCTGCTATTGCTGGTTATGCTGTGCGCAGCGGCGGGACCGCTCCAGGCGACGGCGCAAGGCACAACCTTGCCGCCTATCACCCTCAAGTCGCGCACCGTCCAGCCAGCGCCGGGTGTCGATCCCGCAACGGCTGGCGCATTGTCGGCCACGGAGGCCAGCGCCAAAGCCAAGGGGAGCAGCTACCACGCCCTCGTGCAGCTCGACCGCATCCCCAGCGCGGCCGATAAGGTCGCCCTGGCCGCCAAGGGTGTCCACCTTCAGAACTATCTCCCCCGTCAGGCGTGGGTGGCCCGCATCGACGCCAGGGCCGACAAGGCCAGCGCGCTCGTAGGCAAGGACGGCGTGGCCTGGATTGGCGCGTTGCTACCTTCCGACAAGCTCGCCCCCGGCCTGGCCGCCGACCTCGCCAAGCCCGCCGATCCGAAGGCGGGTGGTGTTGTGCCGGTGGTCGTCCAGTTCCACAATGACGTCAGCCTGACGCAGGGTCGCGCGGTCCTGGCCCAGCTCGGCGCGCGCATCACCAACGAAGCCTCCGCCATCAACGCCGTCACGGCGCAGCTGTCCCAGTCGGCCGTCGCGACCCTCAGCCGCCAGGAGGAAATACTGTGGCTGGAGTCGCCGCTGCCGCCCCTGACCCCCACCAACGCCAACACCCGCACCCGCACCAACGTTGATCTGATTCAGAACACGCCGCCCTACAACCTCAACGGCGCGGGCGTGCGCGTCCTGGTCTACGACAGCGGGCGCGCCAGTCATCCCGACTACAACGCCCGCATTGTCGACCAGGACGGCACCGGCATCGCCGACCACTCCAGCCACGTAGCGGGCACAGTGCTGGGCAATGGGGCCGGCGCGGGTAACAGTGTCCTCAACAACCGAGGCATGGCCCCCAGCGCCGACCTCATCACCTACGGCTACGAGTGGGACGGCTCCAACACCCTGCGCGACGACAACCTGGGCGACATCCAGGAAGACATGCAGGACGCCCTCGACCACGCGGATGACATCGCCAAGGCGTCGCTGGGCAGCAACGTTAGCTCTAACGGCTTCGCCTGCGCGTTGGAAGGCGACTACCCGGCCGCCGCGCAGCTCCTCGATCAGATCGTTCGTGGCAGCCTGGGCCGCAGCCTCATCATGACCTGGGCCAACGGCAACGAGCGCGGCGGGGCAGCAACCTGCGGCGCCAACTTCAACACCACCGCGCCGCCCGCCACGGCCAAGAACCCCATCCAGATCGGCGCGACAAACGCCGGCAACGACGCCAGTTCCAACTTCAGCGGCTGGGGGCCAACCGATGACGGTCGCCTCAAGCCCGTTGTATCCGCGCCGGGTGTCAACGTCCTGTCCACTATCCCCGACATGTTCACCAACACCCGCACGCGCGACTGCGACGGCACGGGTGACGACTTCTGCGACCCCTACGACACCATGAGCGGCACCAGTATGGCGACCCCCGCCGTGGCTGGCATCGTTGCCCTGATGCTGCAACAGTATCACACCTCCTACAGCACGACTACCGAGCCGCTGCCCGCCAGCATCAAGGCCATCTTGATGAACACGGCGGCCTCGCCCACAGGCGGCCTCGGCCCCGACTTCCAGACGGGCTACGGCCGTGTCGACGCCCGCGACGCTGTCGATGTCATCCGCGAGAACCGCTTCGTCGAGGGCACGCTCAACAACACGGGTGAGGTTCAGCGTTACCACGTCAACGTCCCCGGCGGCGCGGCCACCCTCCAGGTCAGCCTGGCCTGGGACGACGCGGCGGGCACGCTGCTGGCCGCCACGGAGCTGGTCAACGACCTGGACCTGCGGCTGATCGAGCCAGGCGGCGCGACCACCTGGCAGCCGTGGGTGCTCGACCCCGCCAACCCCAACAACGCCGCCGCTCGCGGCAACGACACCCTGAACAACCAGGAGATGGTCACCGTCGCCAACCCGGTGGCGGGCTGGTGGACGGTCGAGGTGCGCGGCACGAGCCTGCCCGAGGCCCCTCAGACCTACGGCCTGGCCGCCACCCACAACCCCTGGAGCTTCAACATCCAGTTCCCGCGCCAGACGGCCGTGGCGAACGCCGGCTGGTTCAACGGCCCCAGCGTCTTCCCCGTGCATCTGGATGTCAGCGACGGCTTCAAGCCCTCCACCAACCTGGTGACGACCCTGGCCGACCCCGGCAGCCTCAAG
>CAZJJF010000090.1:0-11952 GCA_964546245.1 uncultured Anaerolineales bacterium | reverse complement strand
GAGGCCGAGGGCTTGCTGGAAGAGGCGCGGCTTGCCGTCGAGAACGCGCTTAGCGAGCACGCCCACCGGGTGGCGGAGGGCGTCGAGGACATGGTGCGCGACACGCTGGCGGAACTGGTGGGCAGCCGCACGCGCCGCCGCCCAATGATTCTGCCGGTGGTGATGCGAGTGTGAAGCCGACCGAGGACCAAGGACCAATCGGGTGTGTCCTATTGGTCTTTGGTCCTTCGTCTTTGGTCAGTCTTACGGGAACCGCAGCCGATTGGCGGTATTCAGGTACGTCTCCTCGTTAGCCTCGATGTGCAGCTTGTGCATGAGGATGATGTCGCCGCACGGTAGCCACGTGGTCGGCTGAAGACACAGGCTCATGGTGAAGCGGCCATCATCAAACACGATGACGCGGCCGGGGCCATAGGGGACGCGGTAGACCCGGTTGGGTCGGCTGGGACTGGGTACGTCCAGGAAGCCGCGCTCCTCGACAGAGCGATACTCGTCGGGGCGGAGCGCCGCCTTGAGCAGCTCGCGCGCCGTGCGCTCGGCGCGATACTGCGCCGTCAGCGCATCGCCCGCGCGCCGGACAGGCTCCCAGAACTGGTCGGGAGGCAGGTAGCACCACGCCGCCAGAATCGCCAGCGCGACCAGCGCGGCGACGAGCAGCGGCACGAGAACGGCCGGCACCCTCAGCCGCCTACGACCCGCGGCACGACGACGATGCGCTCCGCCGTCTGGTCAAACTTCTCCATGACCTGCGCCGGCTGACCGTCCTTGACCATGAAGGCCGTCGCACCCCTGGCATGGGCATCGGCCAGGATGCGCTCGGCCTCGGCGATGGCAGCCAGGGCTTCGGGATCGCCAATCTCAGCCAGCCTGGGATCCCACTCAACCTTGACGTCACCCTCTTTCGACAGCAGATGCAGCACGCTCATCGGACACTCCTTCTTCTCGTCTAAGCTCCGGTTGACTGGCTTGGCGCTCAGAGACAGAAACCGCCGACCCGGTGCTGGTTACCCAGTGGCGTCGGCGTGAGAGGCCCCGGCGGCCGCGACCGGGGACAAGGGATGCGAGCGGGCGGCTTCAAGGAATATTATACTCCATTTGCTGGTTTTGTCGAGGGGAGGACCGCCTTTTTTTGTGGCCCGACGCGGCCAATGACCCTATAATCAGGGCCATTGGCGCGCCGCGCCGGACGTACTACACCCTGGACCTGCCAGAACCGTCGGGGGGAGATTGGTCATGACTCAGGGAAACCCAGCCACAGAGCGCGTCGCCCTGGCGGACGACAAAGGGTTGCAGGACATTCTGACGGCTGAGTTCAACTACATCGCCCAGGCCACCGTCCAGAACAACGAGGACCGCGTGTCGGGCTTCTTTTGGGTGAGCGCGGCGACTATCGTCGGCGTTGCCGTCGGCCTGCGTGTCGATGGAGCCACGCCGCCCTGGGTCTTCCAGGGGGTTGCCGTGGTATTCGGCCTGTTCATCATCCTCGGCTGGCTCGCCATCCTGCAATTGGCCCAACTGCGCGCCAGCTGGTTCTCGGCCATCCGCGCCATGAATCGCATCAAGCGCTACTACTACACCCGCGTGCCCGACGCGCGGACCTTCCACCTGGAGGGCGATCCGCCGGGTACGGCCGGCGTGTTCCTATGGATGACAGAGCCACCGCCCCTCAAGTTCTGGAGCATCGGCCTGCTGCGCTGCCTGTCCATCGCCCTGATTGACGCGGCCTTCGCTGTAGCCGCGACGGTGTTCCTCTACCTGAGCCAGGACCCCACGCTGCTCCGGGCGGGGGGCGACATGGGCGCGACGCTGTGGCGGGGGGCGCTGTCGGGCCTGGTGATCGCCGCCCTCCAGGTGTGGTCCTACTCGTTCGCCATCAAGCGAGATTGAAGCTGCGGAGCCGTCATGCACATCGACCCCCGGTCCATTTCTAGCCAGGACGTCTACAAGCTCATGGTCGGCAGCGTCGTGCCGCGCCCCATCGCCTGGATTTCCAGCCAGGCCCGCGACGGCACGCTGAACCTGGCCCCGTTCAGTTTCTTCATTGCCGTGTCACCCGACCCGCCAACCATCGCCATCGCGGTCGGCTTCCGGGGCGGCTCGCCCAAAGACACCCGGCACAACATCGAGGCGACAGGGGAGTTCGTCGTCAACGTCGTCACCGAGGAGGTGGCCGAGGCGATGAACCTGACGTCGGGCAACTACGAGCCACACGTGAGCGAGTTCGCCGTGGCGGGCGTCACCGCCGCCCCCAGCGTCGTGGTCGCGCCGCCGCGCGTCGCCGAGTCGCCCATCAGCATGGAATGTCGCCTCAGCCAGATCGTGCCGGTCGGCGCGCCGCCGGCCGGCTACGGTCTCATCCTGGGTGAGATTGTCTACTGGCACGTGCGCGACGACCTGTATCACCACGGCCGCATCGACCTTCAGGCGCTACACGCCATCGGCCGCCTGGCCGGGAATGGCTACGCGCGCACCCGCGACCAGTTCGAGATGCTGCGCCCGCCGTAAGAAGGGCTACACCTCGCCGTCATCGACGGTGAAGCCGATTTTCAGCGTCACCTGGTAGTAGGCGACGTTGTTGTTGTCGATGTAGCCGCGGGTATTGACCACCTCGAACCAGCGCAGGTTGCGCAGGGTGTGGCCCGCGCGGCTCACCGCGTTCTGGATGGCATCCTCCAGGCTCGTCTTCGACGACCCAACCAACTCCACCACCTTGTATACGTGCTCGCCGTCGCTCATCCGCGTCTCCCCTTTCGCGATTGTGTCGCTGCTGGCGTACCTGTCAGCCCCGCCAGTAGCGCGCGCAGCAGCAGCGCTGCGCCGTCCTTGTCCAGTCGGTCGTTATTGTTGCCACACTTCGGACTCTGCACGCAACTGGGGCAGCCGCCCTCACATGGGCACTCTTCGATGAGGCGCAGCGTCGCCTCCCACCACTCCGCCAGCAACTCGTAGCCCATCTCGGTGATGCCCACGCCGCCCGGGTAGCCGTCGTAGATGATGATCTGGGCCTTGCCCGTGTCGGGGTGGACGTTGATGGATAGGCCCCCGATATCCCAACGGTCGCACATGGCGAACAGGGGCAGAATGCCGATGCTGGCGTGCTCGGCGGCGTGCATAGCCGCCAGCCAGTCGCGACCTGCCCGTTCCATCTCGTCCAGTAGGCGCGTCGGCATGTCCCACCATGTCGCCATCGTCGCGAAGGTGTCGGCGGGCAGACTCAGCGGCGTCTCGTCCAGCACCGTCTCGGTGAACTGCTGCAAGCGTCGATAGCTGACCACCTGCTCGCGGACCTTCGCGTGGCCGTAATAGACGCGCACCTGGCCCATCAGCTTGTGGGCCACCGCGCCACCCAGCCGCACGTCGGAAAACTCGCGCGCCTCCGTGTAGTAGTTGACGTCCTCGCGGCGGCTGAGCGCCATCCGTCGGCGCAGGTCCAGCGCCTGTACCACACACGTCTCGCCCTGGTGCAGGTACACTGCGCCAGGGAAGACGCGCTGGAAGGCGTTGGTCGCGTCGATCTCTTCCAGCACGGCCCCGGTTGCCTCGTCCACCAGCCGAATCGGGTGGCCGCCTACTGAGCGGATACCCACGTCCTGGGCCGGATAGTCGGTCAGCTTGTAGTACCAACGGTCGTCGGCCTCCGTCGCCCCGCCGCGCAGCGTGAATACCTCCTGCTCGCGCCAGCCGTCGGCGGCGGCCTCGAAGGTGGGGCCGAACCAGCGCCGACCCTCGGCCGTGGTCAGCGAGCCTTCGTGGACGGCACAGCGCACGTGGTTGGCGACGATGTAGGGGTTGTCTGGATCGATGAGCGCGTGCTCCGGCGTCCGCCCCAGCAGATCCTCAGGGTGGCGCATGAAGTACTGGTCCAGCGGGTTGTCCTGCCCGATAAGAATACCCAGCGCAGGCCGCGTGCCCCGCCCCGCCCGCCCTGCCTGCTGGCGCAGACTGGCAATCGTGCCGGGGTAGCCAACGTGGACGGTGGCGTCCAGGTCGCCAATGTCGACGCCCAGTTCCAGAGCGTTGGTCGCCGTCACGCCGATGAGCTGCCCCTTGAAGAGCGCCTGCTCGATCTCGCGGCGCTGGGCAGGCAGATAGCCCGCGCGATAGGCTGCGACGCGCTCGGCCAGCTGACCATCGTTCAGGCGTAGCTGGTCGCGAGCGTAGCGCAGAATCAGCTCGGCCGTCTTCTGCGAGCGGGTGAAGGTGATGTTGCGCACCTTGCGGCGCGTCAACTCGGTGAATAGCGTCGTCGCCTCGGTCTGCGCGCTGCGGCGGGCGGTGCGCGCCTGGTCGACGAAGGGCGGGTTCCACAGGGCGAAGGTGCGCGGCCCCGTCGGCGCGCCGTCGTCAGTCACGGTAAACACTGTCTGGGGCGTGTTAGCCGTCAGGCGCGCCACGTGCTCGGCCGGGTTGGCGATGGTCGCCGAGGCGCACAGGAACACCGGTGCGCTGCCGTAGAAGGCGCACAGGCGGCGCAGGCGGCGCAGCACGTTCGCCACATGCCCGCCGAAGACGCCGCGATACACGTGGGCCTCGTCGATGACCACATAGCGTAGCCCGGTGAAGAACCCCTTCCACAAGTGGTGGTTGGGCAGGATGCCGACGTGGAGCATGTCGGGGTTGGTGATGACGATGTCGGCGTCCTTACGGATGCGTCCCCGCGCCGAGACGGGCGTGTCGCCGTCATACGTCGCGACGAAGATGCCGCCGGGGGACGACCGACCACCGGCCACCGACGACCGCTCCGAAGCCGACGACCAACGGCCGACCACCGACGGCCGCTGGTCCCGTTGCCCCTTGTCTGAGCCGTGGTCGGTGGTCGGTCGTCGGTCGTCTCGTCCCGATGATCCAGGATGGCCGCCAGCACCGGCACATTGTAGCCTAACGACTTGCCGCTCGACGTGGCCGTTGCCGTCACGACGGCCGCGAAGCGCCCGCTGCGCGCCGCGTCGATGGCGAGAGTCTGATGCTGGTAGAGGCGCTGGATGCCCGCCGTCTTGAGGGCGCGGTCCAGGGCGGCCGGCAGCGGCTGCGCCAGGCGCGCATACGCCGCCCCGTGGGCGGGCGCCGTCGCCACGTGGACGAGCTGCCCGCGATAAGCGGGGAGAGCCTTGAGTTCGGCTAGAATCCTGGCGGAGTCCACTCGCTGGGCCGTCCTGACTCCCGCTTGATGGGCGGTGACTGCCGCGCGCTGCACACGCAAGGGCGCGGCGACTGGGTGCAGATGCGATGCGCTTGTGGTTGCAGCCTTCGCCTACCCCTCGCAGTGGCGTACTGCTGGCGTTGGCCCATCGGTGGGCGTCCTCCTGTAGGAAGTGTAGCTGGTAGCCTGCTACCCGTCCACTCCACGGGCGACTCAGTGGAGACAGCCAACGGATTTAGACGCGATTGCCCTGGGGGACGGAGGGACGGAGGGATTTGACGTTCGCGGGGGGCCATGTTACAGTACGCTTGGGTGTGCCCAGGCTGCGGAGTTGGCCAGCGAAGCAGCATTGTATTGGCCACCAATCCGGATTTCATCACGAAGTAACAAGCAGTCGAGGAAGGAGGGTGCGGCTATAACGAAGGTCATCGTCTTTGGCAGCTTGAACATGGATCTCACCATTCAATGTGAGAGACTGCCGCAGAGTGGCGAAACAGTGGATGGACACGACTTCTTGACCAACCCAGGTGGCAAGGGTGGCAACCAGGCGGTGGCCGCCGCCAAGCTGGGCGCACCCACCTATCTGATTGCCAGGGTAGGCCGCGACCTCTTCGGCGACCGACTGCTGCAAAGCCTTGCGGAATACCGAGTGGACTGTACCTACGTGGATCGCAGCCCGAATCTCAGCACTGGGATCGCGATCATCGTCCGCAGCGGCAGTGACAATCGAATCATCCTGAGTGGTGGCGCCAATCTCGAAATGAGGGCCGACGACGTGGAGGCTGTTCTGGAGAAGCTGGCCAAGCCTGGCGACATCTTCACCACACAGTACGAATGCAACCCGCTGGCGGTGCTGGAATCCCTCGCCAGGGCCAAGAAGCGAAACCTGTTCACTTTGTTCAATCCCGCTCCCGCCAGACAAATCCCAGTTGAGTCCTATCCGAGCCTGGACCTCATCGTTGTGAACCAGACGGAATGCGAATACCTGACGGACATCTACCCCAGCGATAGGCAGACCTGCGCGGCCGCGCTGCGGAAATTCCGAGAGCTGGGCGCAGGCTCGGCCATCGTAACGTTAGGAGCGCAGGGTAGCATGTACGGTGGCAGCAACGGCGAGATCGTCTTCGCAGAGAGCTACCGCGTTCCCAACGTCGACACCACTGCGGCCGGCGATACCTATATCGGCGCGCTGGCCTGCTCCTTCGCCGCTGGCCTCCCCATCGCCGACAGCATGGCCTTCGCCACCAAGGCGGCGGCGCTGACGATCACTAAGCGTGGCGCCCAACAGTCCATCCCAACCCGACAGGAACTGGAAGACTACTTCCGCGGCCTGTGAAGCACTGAGGAGCTATTGATCCATGCAGAAAAGGCCCATCATCATCGACACGGACCCAGGCATCGACGACGCCGTTGCCATCGCCATCGCCCTGTTCAGTGACGAACTGGACGTGCGGCTGATCACCACGGTCATGGGCAACGTGGGGCTCGACAAGGTCACCCACAATGCGCTGCGACTGCTGAAGTTCTTCAACAAGGAAGTCCCCGTGGCCCAGGGAGCCGCAGCGCCGCTGATCCGGCCCGCGTCGGACGCCAGCAACGTACACGGCGTGAGCGGCATGGAGGGCTTCGACTTCGAGGAACCGGACGATCACCTTCTGCTGAAGGAAAACGCGGTCAACGCCATGCGCCGCGTGATCGAGGAGAGCGCAACGCCTATCACGCTGGTTCCCATTGGCCCGCTGACGAATATCGCCCTGCTGCTGAAGGTCTACCCCGAGGTCAAGCCGAAGATCGCAGAAATCGTGTTGATGGGCGGTTCCGCCACGCGCGGCAACAAGGGCGTGATGTCCGAGTATAACATCGCCGTTGACCCCGAAGCCGCCAAGATCGTATTTGACAGCGGTCTGCCTATCGTGATGGCCGGCCTGGATGTAGGCTGGAAAGCGCTGGTGATGCCGGAAGACACCGCCAAGCTGCCCTCTCTTGGTAACGTGGGGCGTATGGCCTACAGCCTGTTCCAGAGATATCGCGGCGGCAGCTTCAAGACCGGTCTGAGGATGTACGATAGTTGTGCCATCGCCTACCTGCTTAAGCCCGACCTGTTTCAGGTGGTCGAGACCTGCGTTGATGTGGAGCTTAACGGAAGCATGACCGCGGGTTGCACGGTGGTGGACCTGAGGGGCTATCTGGGCCGCCCCAACAATGCTACGGTGTGCATGGATCTTGACGGCGAGGCGTTTCGGGCCTGGTTCCTGGATCGTATCGGCCAGTGTAACTAGCGGGGCTGCCAAAGGAGGCTGCATAAGGCGAGACTGAGGCAAATCTGTGATCCCGGAGCAGATGCTCCGTGGGGCGAGGCATACTTGCAGACATTCTTGCACAAGGAGGAATGATCGTGAATCAGATCGTCATGTATGCAGCTACAGTGTTAGCCGTCGGACTCCTGATCTACATGTTAATCAAGAACATGGATATCAAGATCGCACTGTTCATGATCGGGGTGGTTCTCATGTTCGTGGCTATTGCCATGGGCAACCCGATCGCGATCAAAGATTTCGCGAGCACCGGGCTTGTTGTGTTGGATCCGGTGAAGGCTACTCTGGACCAGTTCAAGAGCACTCTAATCGCAGCCGGCTTTGTCATCCTTACCCTGTTCGGCTACGCCGCCTACATGTCGCACATCGGGGCCAATGATGTGACAGTCAGTGTGCTGACCAAACCGTTGGCAAACGTCAAGTCGGTGTACCTCCTGGTACCGGTCGTGTTTCTGATGGGCAACCTGTTGTCGCTCGTCATCCCTAGCGCGTCAACCCTGGCCGTCATCTTGCTGGCCGCCCTGTATCCGGTGCTGCGCAAGGCTGGCATGAGCGCTCTCACGTCAGCCGCCGTCATTGCCACCACTGCCACCATCATGCCGACCCCGCTGGGTTCCGACAACGTAGCTGTCGCCGCGGAGCTGGCCAAGAGCGTGCCGATGTTTGCCGGCCTGACCGTCGCCGACTACGTGTTTCGTTACCACGCCCCTGTGTCAATCCCCACTATATTGGCGATGGCCGTGGTGCACTACTTCTGGCAAAAGTATCTGGACAAGAAGCAGGGCGCCGGCGCTCTGGAAGACATCGAGGTGAAGGAAGTAAAGATCATCGAAGGTGGGACGCTGTTCAAGACCGTCTATGCTCTCCTGCCCTTGTTGCCCATCATTCTGCTGCTGATTGTCTTTGCGATCACTTCCACGACGACGATGAAGATCAGCATTGGCGTGGAAATCGTGACGCTGTTATCGTTCGTCATCGCTCTACTCTGCGAGCTAGTCCGTAAGAGAGACGTGCGCGACGTCCTGAAAGGCACCGAGTCCTTCTGGAGAGGCATGGGTGGTGCAATGCCCATCATCGCCCTCCTGGTAGCAGCCAGTGTCTTTGTCCTGGGCCTACAGTCCATTGGCCTGATCACAGCCTTGCAGACGGCCATGACCGGGATGGCAGGCGAAGGCCTGGGCTTCGTGCTACCGCTCATCCTGGTGGGGCTCACGGCGCTCATTGTGCTGCTCAGCGGCAGCGGCATAGCGCTGTTCTTCGCCATGGTCCCATTGATGCCGAAACTGGCGGTAGCAGCCGGCATCAACGTGCTGGCAATCTCGATCCCCATGGGCCTTGCTGGCAACCTGCTGCGCGCGGTCTCCCTGGTGGCGGCCGTCGTCGTCATCGTGGCGGGCGACATCAAGGTGAGTCCGGTGGAGGTCGTTAAGCGCACATCTGTTCCGATGATCTTCGGCGTGGTGATGATGTTTATCCTCTCGATGCTCATGTTCCTGCCCATGGGTACATCATAAGTCAGGTATTCGGCGCTCGCGGAGCCGCGGCGAACCTGCGGCCCGCGAGCGTTTGCCACCCAGACCTGTCAATCCTGTCGACGGCTCTCCATAAGAACAGCGGGCGGCGCGGCGTCTAAGGAACGATGACCCACCCACTGCCCGCCTTCCACGTGCGCGACATACCCGTCTACGGCGACCTGATTCTGGCGCCGATGGACGGGTTTTCCGACCTGCCCTTCCGCCGCATCTGCCGCGAGATGGGCTCGGCGATGAGTTACACCGAGTTCGTCAACGTGGACGAGTTACAGGGCCGGCGCTGGCCGGATAAGACGGCGCGCAAGTTGATCTTCGATCCCGCCGAGCGGCCGATGACTTTCCAGGTCTACGGCAGCGACGAGGACCGCCTCGCGGCGGCTGCCGAGCGGCTGCTGGAGCTGGGGCCGAGTATCCTCGACCTGAATATGGGCTGCTCGGTGAACACCATCGCCGGGCGCGGGGCGGGAGCGGGGCTGCTGTGCACGCCGGCCAAGATCGGTCGCATCTTCCGCCGCCTGTCGGCGACGCTGCCCATCCCGGTCACGGGCAAGATTCGCCTGGGTTGGGATGATCGCAACCGCAACTACCTGGACGTGGCGCGCATCCTGGAGGACAACGGAGCCGCCCTCATTGCCGTTCACGGGCGTACCAAGATGCAGGGCTACAAGGGCCAGGCCGACTGGGACGCCATCGCCGAGGTCAAGCGGGCGGTGCATATTCCGGTATTGGGCAACGGCGACGTGGCGACGCCAGGCGATATCGCGCGCATGCGGGCGCACACCGGCTGCGACGGGGTGATGATCGGGCGGGGGGCGATTGGCAATCCGTGGCTTTTCGCCCGCAAGACACCGCAGCAGGTGACGTTTGAAGACAAGGTCGCGCTGGTGCGTCGCCATCTCGGCCTGAACATCGACTTCTATGGCCCCGAATTGGGGCTGATCCTCTTCCGCAAGCACGTCGTGCGCTACATCGACAGCCTGCGTGCCCTGGCCGACTACCGTGTGCGACTCCTCACCTGCGCCAGCGCCGATGAGTTCATTGCCCTGGTCGCCGAGGCCGAGACGCGCGCCGAGACGATGGCGGCTTGAGTCTGGCGGCTGCAACTTTCTCCACGCCGTTGCGTAATATACCCCAGACGGCCCTACCCAGGGCCTTGCAGCGAGTCGCGAAGGTTCGTCAGGAGGACGACGATGGAAGATAATGTAGAGACTGTGGCGCTGAGTCAGTTGGAGCAGGTTGAGTTTCAGGAGAACCCCGAGCCGCGCTGCCCCGTGGTGCTACTGCTGGATACGTCGGGGTCGATGGCCGGCAAGCCCATCGACGAGCTGAACGCGGGCCTGCAAGATTTCCAGAAGGCCTTGAAGGACGACCGCCTGGCGTCACTGCGCGTCGAGGTGGCCGTGGTGACCTTCGGCGGCGACGTGCATGCCGTGGACGTGACAGGTGGCGGGGCGAAGGGCATCCCCTTCGATGCGCAGCAGGCATTCGTGACCGCCGACCGCTTCCTCGCGCCGACGCTGGACGCCAAGGGCGAGACACCCATGGGCGAGGCCGTCGGCCGCGGCCTGGGGCTGATTCACGACCGTAAGGAGATCTACAAGCAGGCCAGCCTGGACTACTTCCGCCCCTGGATATTTCTCATTACCGATGGCCGGCCGACCGACAACGGCTGGGAAGCCATCGCCGACCAGGCGCGCGCTGAGGAGGCCCGCAAGGGCCTGGCGTTCTACGCTGTGGGTGTCGAGGGCGCGGACATGAAGACCCTGCAACGCTTCTCGGACCAGCGGCCGCCGGTCAAGCTCAAGGGCCTGGCCTTCCGCGAGCTGTTCCAGTGGCTGTCCAAGAGCCTGTCCAGTGTCGCCAACTCGCAGCCGGGCCAGCAGGCTCCGCTACCGCCGGTCGGTTGGGCTGAGATGGATACCTCGCATTAAGATGGCTTCCACACCTATCTGGCGCATCGTGGGCGCGTCTGTGGAGGGCACGTCCCATCGCGCCCGGGCGGCCGGTTGCCAGGACGCCTTCGCCAGTCGCGCCCTGCCCGATGGCACGCTGGTCCTGGCCGTCGCCGACGGCGCCGGCTCGGCGCCGCGCTCGGCGGAAGGGGCGGCCCGCGCCGCTGAGCACATGGTGACATCAGTACGGCGCATGGCGCTAAAACGACGACCCGTGACCGACGACGACTGGGCGCGAGTGATACGACGCGCCTTCCTGAACGCCCGCCTATCGGTACTGGCGGTGGCGCGGGGGGCACGGCGTCCCCCCCGCGATTTCGCCACGACGCTCACGTGCGCCGTGCTGACCGACGAGCGGTTGGTGGTTGGGCAGGTGGGCGACGGCCTGGTGGTCGCGCGGGACGGAAACGGGCAGTTACACGCGCCCGTGCGCCCCAGCCGGGGTGAATATGCCAATGAGACGGCGTTCCTGACCATGCCGGGAATGACTCACGCCTTGCAGGTGGCCGTGACGCCCGTGCGCGGTGAGGCGGTGGCGGTGATGACCGACGGCCTGCTGCGGCTGGCGGCGAAAGTGCCGGGCTACGAGCCGTTCCCGCCCTTCTTCGCGCCGCTGTTCGCCTTCGCCGATAGCGCGACCGACACGGCGCGGTCGGTCGATGCCCTGGCCCAATTTCTCGACTCAGAGCGCGTCAACGGGCGCACCGACGACGATAAGACCCTTGTCCTGGCGGCGCGGCTACCTGAGACCCAGGCAGCCGCCGTGGAGATGGTAGCCGAGAGCGTCTGATGCTCCTGCATGACTCGCATCGCAACCAGGTGAACCTCGGCCCAGTGGTGGCTCGGGGCGGGGAAGGTGTTGTCTATCAGGTCGAGGGCCGCGACGGTCTCCTCGGCAAGGTCTACACGCCCGCCAAGCCCGACTACGAGGCGAAGCTCACCTGGATGCTGCGCAACCCACCAGCGACGCCGGCCGGCGGGGCGGGGCACGCCGCCATCGCCTGGCCGACCGA
>CAZJJF010000089.1:6735-11955 GCA_964546245.1 uncultured Anaerolineales bacterium | reverse complement strand
TGGCGGCCCAGACGATGGTATCGCCCTCGAAGGCCAGGTCCCAGATGTCGTCCCCATTCGCATACGTCGTCCACTGCGCTGCGGTGTCAAGGGTGGTAGCGGGGGCCGCGGCCGTCGCGCCGACGCTCATTACAATAAAGGCGACACACATTAACAGGGCAACCAACAGCGCTCGCCGGGCGAGCAAAACTTTCGACATTCCAGCGTCTCCTAACGACTAGGTGAACGTTACAAGGATGGCATCTACTGCTAGGGGGAAGCGAGCGGGGTGGCCGTCGGCTCGCCGCGGCTCAGGCTGGGCAGGTAGATTCGCTCATTGCGCGGCCCGACGGTGGGCGTAACGGTCGGCGTGGGGGTGGCCGTCGGCGTAAGGGTCGGCGTGGCGGTTGGCGTGGCGGTGGGTGTCGGGGTTGCGGTGGGGGTGGCTGTCGGCGTCGGCGTAGGCAGTGGCGCGCCATTGGGGCTGTAGCGGGTGATGCCGTGGTCGAAGGTCCCGATCCACACCGTCCCATCGGCGGCGACGACGATGGATTGGATATCCTGGTCGGCGAGACCTGCCTCCAGGCTGAGACGCAGCCAGTCGCTGCCGTTCCACACCCACACGCCACCCACGGCCAGGTCTGGCTCTGCGCCGCCGCGACTCGTGCCCAGCCATAGCCGCCCGTCGGGGCCGCCGGCGATGGCGCTGATCCAGCCGTCATGGGGGAAGCTCCACGGCGCCCACTCGCCACCGGCGAAGCGGTTGCCGGTGGCAGCCACGGCCGGCCAGTCGGCGAGCAGGCTAGGCCCATCATAATGCCACGCGCCGACCCAGATGCCGCCGCGTCGGTCGCGGCCGATGGATCGCACGTCGCCATAGTCGGCCAGCAGGCGCGAGTCGTCCGAGCGCCAGGTCATCCACGCGCCGCTGCGCCATAGCGCTACGCCGCCCGGATAGCGGTCGCCCTCGAACCAGTAAGGACCGGTGGCAATCCAGACATCCCCCTCCGGCGCGGCGACGACGCCCGTCACGACGTTGGAACCCAGGCCGTCGAGCGCACCATAATGGGACCAGCCGCCTGTACGTGGGTCGAACACGGCCAGGCCCTGGCCGATGCCATCGCGCAGGCTGCCCGTGCCCACCCAGATGCGGCCGTCGGGCGCGGCCGCCACTGCCGACAGGTCGTTGGTCGCGAGGCCCTGGGGTTGGGCGCGGTATAGCTTCCAGTTCTCGCGCGGGTAGCCGATAGGGCCGCCGCTGCTCAGGGTATAGCGGCTCAGGCCGCCGTCGGCGTAGTCGCTGAGATCAGGCTTGAGGCGTGCGCCCCGCGCCGCCACCCACGCGGCGCCGTCGTGGTCGAAGGTGATGGCCGCGATGTCATTGCTGCCGACGGTCTGAATCACCGGTGTAAGGGCTGCGCCCGCCGCTGCCTCGTTCACCAGCGCGGGCGAGATAACCAGCAAGCCTTCGTTGCCTAGCGGGTAGAAGGCCGTGTAGGTATACTGGGTGGGGGCATCGCCCACCACGAAGCGCTGCGAGGGTAGCGCGGCCTGCACGCTGGCCTCGTCCGTCCACGGCACGTACAGGAAGGTGTCGCCGCGGCTGCCCGCCCGGTTGAGGGCAGCGACTGGCGGCGCCAGATAGCCTGCCGAGTCATAGTGCGACCAGCTGCCGTCGGGACCGAGAATATTGAGACCCCGTCCCCTGCCACGCTGCTCCACCGCGCCCGTGCCCACCCATAGCGAGCCATCTGGCCCTGCGCCCAGCGCGCTGATGTAGTTCGAGCGGAGGCCGACCGTCTGGCGGACCTCACGCACCGCGCCCGAAGCATCGACGCGGACCAGGCCGCCGCCGTTACCGCTGGCGTCGCGCAGCCCAAGCCACGCGCCACCGTCGCCGCCCGGCTCGATAGGTAGAATCGCCTGCACCGTGCGGGCCGGTAATTGGGTGGAGGGGATGTTGACCAGGCTGTCGTCGGCGAGGTCGTCGGGTGTGCCGCGCGGGTCCAGGATGGTCAGGCTGAGGCCGATGCCGCTGGGGTCGGTGACAGCCATCCAGATGTGGCCGTCGGGAGCAGCGGCGACGGCCGTCACCGGGTTGGCGGCCGGTGCGCCGCCGGTGACGCGCCACGACCGCCAGCCCTGGGAGCCGAGCATCAGCAGCCCGGCTGAGGTGGCGAACCAGGCGCGGCCAGCGGTGTCCACCGCTACGGCCCAGAAGACGTTAGTGTTGGGCAGCGAGGTCGGGTTATCGGGATCGCGCTGATAGGTAATCCAACGCAGGCCGTCGAAGAGGCTGGCGCCGCCGCCGTTGGCCTGCCAGTAGCCCGGCGCCACGTCGGTCGGCGGAACCCAGACGCGGTACGGCTGCCCCACAACCCACACCTGACCGGTCGGGGTCACGCCCAGGTCGGTCACGTTGGTCGTCGCCAGACCCTCGTTGGGTGTGTAGGCCTGCCACACGCCGTCTTTCAGGCGCGCGACGCCGCCGCCCCCCCACACCCGGCCATCCCATTGCTGCTGCGTGCCGACCCACAGGCTGCCGTCGGGCGCGCTGGCGAGGGCGGTCACGTCGTTGGACGGCAGGCCGCCGCCGGTGGTGGCGGTGGTGTAGGTGGTCCACTGGCCGTCCGCGCTCAGCGCGCTAAGCCCCCGCGTGGTGGCGAACCAGGTGTGACCGCCGTGGGCAGCCACGGCCTGCACGTCGTTGGCTGCCAGGCCTTCCTGGGGGTAGAGGTACTGCCGATAGCCCCCGGTCGCATCCCAGCGCACCGCGCCGCCGGCGTAGGTGGCGGCCCAAATGGCGTCGCCGATGCGAGTCAGCCGGCGCACGTCGTCGCCGTTGGCGAGGGTCAGCCAGGCGGGGCCATCGGGCCGGCCGGCCGCCTCGCGTGGGGCGAGGCTGAGAACGAGCAGAGTAGCAATCAGGACGAGACTGGAAAGACCGAGCCAGCGCGCGGGACGTTGGGGGGATGAGGTACGCATCAAGAATCCAATACTCGACGGGCAGGGGGGCGCTCGCCAACGACGCGGCGTCGGCGAGCGCTCTCGCACGGGAAAGGACTAGGGTGCGGTATAGCGCACAATGGCGCCGCCGCTGCCGACGGCCCAGCCGTTGCGGCTGTCCACCATAGAGACGCTGGTCAGATTTGGCACGCCCGGCATCGGGAAGGGGATGTACCCATCCGGATACTCGTTCCACTGCTGACCGTTCCAGTGGGCAATGGCCATGGCGTCGCCGACGATCCAGCCGTCGTTGCGGCTTAGCAGCGATACAGCACGGTAGTAGATGTCGCCCACCATCTGCAAGCCCGACACGGTCGTCGCCCAGCAGGGCGGCAGGCGGGGCGAGTTCGGACTGGTGTCGCAGCCCTGGCCGTTGGGGTCGGTCATGTACATGAAGAAGTCGGACGTCTTGCCAACGGTGAAGCCGAAGTACGGGGCCAGGATGCCGCTGGGGTCGTTGATGACATGTAGGCCGTACTGATTCTGGAGGCCGGGGTTCTTGGGGTTGGCGAACACGACACCACCCCTGCCATCGAACACCGTAACGTAGATCATGCCGCCGTCGGTGACGGCAGTGCCAAAGCCGCCGTCAGGGGCAAGGGACACGGCATTCGCACCGAACAGGTTGGCGCCGCCATCGCACGACCAGAAGCCGTTGTTGAACCAGAGAACCGCGCCCTCGTGGGCAACGGCCGCGCCGCGCACGCTAGGGGCGTAGATGGACGGCTGCTTGAGCATGCTGATGCTGACGATGGTGCGGCAGTTGAAGTTGTTGCGCAAGAACGTGTCGTCTTCCCGCTGCCACTTGACGCCATTCCAGCGCATGATGGTGAAGTTGTCGCCGACGGCGAAGCCTTCGGTGAGGCTGGTCATGGCGATGCCGTTCAGCCGCTCCGTGGTAGGAACCTCGGGCACGACGCTCCATGCGCCGTTCTGATAGCGCAGGATCGTCCCGCCGTCGCCGACCGCCCAGCCGTTGTTGAGGTCGACAAAGCTGACGCCGTTGAGGTTGGTAGTGATGGGTGAGGTGAAGCGCGCCCACGTCCCACCGCCGCCTGGTGCGCCCGTGGTGGCGGTGGGCGTCGCGCTGGGGCCGGGGCCGGGGGTGTTGGTAATGGTTGGCGTGCGGGTCGGCGTGGCGGTGAAGACGGCCGTGGCCGTGGCTGTCGGGGTGTCCGTCGGCAGCGGCGTAGGTGTCACCAGAGGCGTCGACCGGGGCAGCGTCGGGCTAGGCCCGGCGGTGGGCGTGGCGATGGGCGCGGCGTTCGGCACGCGGTAGCGCACGATACGCCCGCCCGCCCCGATGGCCCAGCCCTCGATATCACTCAGCATGTAGATGTTGCGCAGCGCGCCGCCGCCCAGCGATGCGTCACGGAACCAGCGCTCCCCATTCCAGCTGATGATCGCCCCCTGGTCGCCGACGGCCCAGGCGCGGCTCGGTCCGCTCACGTGGACGTCGAACAGGTCCACGTTGGGCACGGCGGCATCCACCATGCCGATGGTGGCCTCCTTCCAGCAGCGTTCCAACTGACCGCAGCCGGTGGCGGTCAGGTAGGCCAGCATACGCCCGTTGCCGACCAGCCAGCCGGCCGGCGCCGCATCGGAGGCCCAGCGGGCGATGTGGACGCCATTAAGGTTGGCAAGACGGCTGAAGCCGTTGCCGCTGAAATTGTCTGTGAACCACTGGCCCTCGCCCCTGTACCTCCAGATGGAGTTGTTGGCTCCTACCGCGTACCCCTCCTCGCTGTCTGGCAGGACGAAGCCGCCGTTGGCGCGATATGGGTTGGGGCCGCCGGACGCGCCGCGCCACAAGCCCAGGCCCGCGTCCCAGAATAGGTAGGGCGGCTGATTGGTGGTGTTATCAGCGATGATCACGGCGCGGTAGAATTGGGAGCCGCCAGGCATGTTGGCGACGCTCACGTAGTTGCCGGTGGGCGGGTCGGTCACGGCGGCGCTGGGCCACAGGCTCCACGCCCCGCTCTGGTAGCGCAGGATAGTCTGCGAGTCGCCGACGGCCCAGCCCTCGCTCGACGACAGCATCGATACTGAGTTCAGGTTAACGGTGGTCGGCGAGTTCTGGCTCTGCCAGACCTGGCCGTTCCAGCGCACAATCACGCCGCCCGCGCCCACCGCCCAGCAGTTGAGCGAGTTAACACAATCCAGGCCGCGCAGGTCGGCGCTTGTCCCAGACGAGACATTCTCCCACTGGGGTGGAGGCGTCGGCGTGCGGGTCGG
>CAZJJF010000089.1:0-6725 GCA_964546245.1 uncultured Anaerolineales bacterium | reverse complement strand
TGTTGGTGGGGGTGGCCGTCGGCGTTGGCGTCCAGGTGCTGGTCGGCGTGTGGGTGGCCGTCGGAATCGGCGTGTTGGTGAAGGTCGGCGTGGGAGTGTACGTCGTCGTGGGCGCACTCGTCCAGGTTGGCGTGGGCGTCACGCCCGGCGGGAGGGTGGCCGTGGCCGTGGGCGAGGCGGAGGGCGTCGGGGTATTCGCCAGCGGGGCGCGGCCCATGACGAGCGGCAGATACACCTTGATAGGCTGATTGCGCGGCGTCGGCGAGGAGGTCGGCGAGGCGGTACGCGTGGCGGTCGGCGTGACCCCCGGCGGTAGGGTGGCAGTGGGTGTCGGGGATAGCGTGGCCGTGGCGGTGGCCGTAGCCGTGGCGGTGGCCGTAGCCGTGGCGGTGGCGGTGGCGGTGGCGGTGGCGGTGGCGGTGGCGGTGGCGGTCGGCGTTGGGGTCGCGGTGGTCGCCGTGCTATCCCAATGGACGAGGCCGTGGCGGGCCGTGCCGAACCATACATCACCGTCTGGCCCGAAAGCGATGGAAGAGATGTTGTCGTCGACAAAGGGGAACTGGTCACGGCCCACTGCCTGCCAGGTTGCCCCATTGAGGACGTGAACGGCGTTGGCGGTGAGGGGTTGGCTCAACGCCTGGTCGATGATGAAGTTGCTCTCGGACGCCAGGTCAGCGATCCATTCGTGCGTCGTCGCTGCCCAGATGCGGCCGGCCGGGTCTTCTTTGATGGCGCTGACATAGCCCTCGTACTGCCAGTTCTGCGCCGTCTGCCAGCTGCTGCCATCGTAGACGCTAAGCACGGCGTCGGTGTGGCCCTGGTTACGCACCCAGCGTGGCGCGCAGGAGAAGCACAGGCTAAACGAGCCGGGTAGGATCGTGTGAATGGTGTACCCACCGGCCCAGACGCGATTCTGGCTATCGACCAGGATCGAACGATAGTCGGTGTCCCATCCCTCCAGGCCGGGCGTGGTGTCCCTGGTCCAGGTTGACCACATACCGGTGGCGCTGTTCCAGCGGCCCACGCCGCCTGGAACAATCGTGCCGTTGGCTCCGCCGCCCGGGAAGCGATAGGAGGGGTGGAACGCGCCCCACACGTCGCAGTTGTTGCCCAGGGATAGCCCGGCCACCGCGCTAGAGGGCATAGGCGTATCATCCATCGGGTCAACTATGATGGCCGAGGTGCCAACGCGGTCGATACCCCAGCCGATGTTATCGATGAAGCTGCCCATGCCAAGCCACACGCGCTCGCCGGCGTCGCAGTTCCCGCCACGAAACAGCACCGATGTCACGGAATTGCCCTTGATGTTGGGCGGCACGGCGACCTGGAAGGGGATGGGCTGCTGGATGCTGCGCCAGGTAGAGCCATCGAGGAAGCTGATGCCGCCGTCCTCGTACTGGGTCTGGCCGAAGCCATAGGCCTTGATGCGCTCGCCGCGCAGGCCAACCCAGGGTCGGTTCTGGCTGTCGAAGGCGATGTCGGAGATGCTCTCGCCCACCAGGTCCTTGAGCAGGGCGTAGATAGGGGTGTTGGCCGGCGCTGCGCTGACCAATCCGGTGTTGAGGCCCAGGAGGCAGCGGCTAGACGTGGTGTCGAAGGACGTAAAGCCCAGGGTATATTTGGTCAGGCTGTCGCCCACGGCCAGGCCGCCGGGGAAGGCGTTCATCAAGTCGTTGCATTCAGTCTCGGTGTTGTTAGCCGTCCTGGCATACACCAGGGTTGCGCCGTTGGGCGTGTTACGGTCGATGAGCGCCTTCTGCTCGCCGCGCCGCTCGGCCGAGCGAATATACTGCCAGGCCGAAGGGGTATTCCAGCCGGCGCCCGACGTGGTCAGGATGCTGAGGCCGCGCCCATAGAAGGATGCGCCCGCCCGCCCCGTGCCGATCCACAGCTCGGCCCCCCGAAAGGTAAGCTCACTGATGTTGTTGCTGCCGGGGCCGCTGGTTTGCAGATTGCTAGTCTTGGTGAGCGCAGCGGTGAACTGATCAATGCCGGCCCCGTTCCCGCGCGGGTCGGTCGTGCCCACCCACATGCTATCGCCGTCGCGCAGGAAGGCGCGCACGGTTGGCGAGCTGAGACCGTTCTGCTCGGGAGTCACGTGGCTCCAGCACGACGACTGGCTGGGGGTAGCCAGCAGGCAATCGACCGCGCCGACGCTAATCTCGTGGCCAATACCGCCCTGGGTGGCGGTCGCGGCCCAGATGCGCCCCTGGCTGTCGGTTGCCAACGCATAGCTGATGGCTTCAGCCAGGCCCTGGCCGTTGCTGAGCGAGGGAACCTGCTTCCAGTCGGCGGCGCTCCCGCCGTTGCCCTCGAGGATGCTCAGGTTGCTCCCGTAAACGGCCAGGTACTTGCGGCCCTGGGCGTCGATAGTCACGGCCGAAACTGCGTTGACCTGCGGCTTGGCGCCGTCGCGACAGCCAGGGCCGTCCGAACCGGGGTCGCAGGTATTGTGCTGATAGGTGATCCACTGTGTGCCATTCCAATAACTGGCGCCACCATCGAGACCGCTGCTCCACGAGCCTTGCGCGCTGGAGTTGGCGTCACGGTTAGGCACGTTCCAGCGCCACTGGGGGAAGAAGCTGGCCCAGACATTGCCCGTGCTCGGCTCAATCGCCAGACCCGTCACGCTGTTGGAGGCTACATTGTTCTCGGTGTAGTAGAAGCGCTGGTTAGCGCTCTGCCACGCCGTCCAGGTCCCCGTGGCCGGATCGAAGCGGGCGACACCGCCGCCGAGGTAGCGGGTTCCGTCGCACAGGTAGTCGGGTCCGCGAATCAGAGAGCCGAGATCGGGCGCGAAGCAGTCGGCTGCATCGACCTGGACGCGGTACTGCTGTGTGCCCACCCAGATGTTGCCGTCGGGGGCGGCGAGTACCGCCGTGACATTGTCGGAGGGTAGGCCCAGCGTCATCAGGTAGATGGGTGTGTTCAGGTTGACGGCCTGCTTCAACGGCGGGTCAATGTAGATGGCGTTCTTAGTAGCGTTCGGTCCAGAGCTTACATAATCAATGCGCGATACCCGGTAGATGGTGCTATCGCCCTCGAACTGGAAGTAGGGGACAGGGAAGGCCTGCTGAATAACGTCGATGGTAAAGCCAGTGACCGCCACTTCACGCTGACCCGCCGACTGCGCCACGGCGACCCGCTCGGCGATGGTGTCTGAGCGGCGGATGGTGTTGTCAAAGGTGTAGGCGCTCCAGGTGTCATCGGGCGCGAGGCGGGCAAGGCCGCGACTGGTAGCGAACCAGCGATTGCCCGCGCTATCCACGGCAATGCCGCGAACATCGTTGCTGGGGATGGGGTCCTGCGGGTAGAGATACTGGCGATAGGTCGGGCTGGCGGGGTTGGTCAGGTCCCATTTGACGATACCGCCGCCCCACGCGCCTGCCCAGAGGGTGTTGCCCTGCTTCGCCAGGGCCCACACGTTGTTGCCGTGGGCGATGGTCTCCCAGGCGCCGCCCTGGAGGGGGGGCGAGCCTTGCGCTTGAGCATTGGAAGATAAGCTGGCGCCGGCGAGAGCCACGAGAAGGGCCGTCAGCACGACCCTAAGACCGATACGAGCAAAACGATGAGCAAAGCATGCCATAACGACGGTCCTCCCCATCCCGGTGGCGGCGCTAGCGGGGCGTTGCCCCCGCGTGCCGCGCACTCTCAGAAGTCACAACCATTAAGACGCAGCGAAGCCGTAGCCGATACGCTGGCGGAGCGAATCTCGCGCCCTCCCATATCCTTTACCTTCGCCCCGCGTTGGAACTCTATCGCTACCACGCACAGCGATAGCTTGGTCGCGCGGCGCAAACTCGCGAAGTATAGTCAGGATGCCCGCTGCTGTCATGTCTGGCTGACCCACCCCACCCCCGTGTCGGTTGACTCGGCGTGGCCTCACGCAGTAGAATCGTTGCCACGCGTTCGCTGCTACCTTCGCTCACGGGAGCTTGCGTGCCCGAGTACATCGGCGTGATTCACGCCCATACCACGGCCTCCGACGGCCGCGCCACCTTTCCCGAAATCGTGCACGCGGCCCGCGAGGCTCGCCTCGACTTTCTCATCACCACCGACCACAACTGCCTGCCCCAGGGCGAGGCGGGCTATCGGGATGGCGTGCTGCTGATTGTGGGCCAGGAAGTCCACGACGAGGCCCGTGAGCCGCAGGTCAATCACCTGCTGTGCATCGGCGTGACCCAGGACGTGTCCGCCCTGGCCCCCTCGCCCCAGCGCCTGGTGGACGCGGTTAACGCCCAGGGTGGGCTGACCTTCATCGCCCACCCTGTGGAGTTTGCGCCGAGCTACACCCTGGAGCCGGCCATCCCCTGGGTGGACTGGGGCGTCAGTGGCATCCACGGTATCGAAATCTGGAATTACATGAGCGAGTTCAAGGCCCACGCGACCGGCCTGGCGCGTGGCGCGCAGGCAGCCTACTGGCCGACAAGCGTCATTGTCAGCCCGTTCCCCGAGGCGCTGGCGCGTTGGGATGACATGCTGCGGCGCGGCCCGATGGTGGCGATTGGCGGGCCGGACGCCCACGGCTGGAAGGTGCGCCGTGGCCCGCTCAACCCGACGATTCTGCCCTACCCGTTTCTGTTCCGCGCCGTCCGTACGCACCTGGTGACCGAGGATGCCCTGAACGGCGACTTCGCCCACGATCAACGGCTGGTCCTGGCGGCGCTACGCCGGGGACACGTCTTCGTCGCCTACGATGCCATTGGCGACGCGACAGGCTTTCGCTTCGAGGCGCATGGTCGAGAGGACCGCGTGGGGATGGGCGACGCGGCGGTGTGGCGCGCGGGGCTGCGACTGGTGGTGCGCTCACCGCTGCCGGCCGACCTGCGGTTGCTCCGCGATGGGGTTGTCGTCGCCACGACGCACGGACGGAGTCTGTCGTTCGCGCCGCATGAAGCGGGGGTGTATCGCGTCGAAGCATACCGCAGCCATGCCGGTCAGCGGCGCGGCTGGGTCTTCAGCAACCCAATCTATCTCTATGGGGCAGCCGAAGCTACATTTGAGGGCGATCAGGCGTAAGAACTGCACTACATGTCAGACCAATTTAGTAGACCTCTTTATTTGTGAGTGGCCCTCGGTTATACCATTGAGCTTTGGGGAATCTCCGCGATGAGAATGCCACGTCTTCGCCGAGGGTTCGATCCCGAGACAGAGCGCGCCCTTGCGCAGGCGCGCCCGCTCGTGGCGCAGGCGCGCCATGCTATCGCGCTCACCGGCGCGGGTATCAGCACGCCGTCGGGTATCCCCGACTTTCGGAGCCCTAGCAGCGGCCTGTGGGTGATGGAAGACCCTATGGAGGTGGCATCCATCTGGGCCTTCCGCCGCCGTCCCGAGGCCTTCTTCGAGTGGGTACGGCCGCTGGCTGACTCGATCCTGGCGGCGATGCCCAACCCGGCCCACGTGGCCCTGGCCCATGCCGAGAACATGGGCAAGCTCAAGGCGATTGTTACCCAGAACATCGATGACCTGCACCAGCGCGCCGGGTCGCGCCAGGTCCTCGAACTGCACGGCCATCTGCGCGAGGCGACCTGCATCCGCTGCTTTCGCGTCGTGCCGGGGGTGGTTGCCCTGGAGCGATTCATGCAGACGGGCACCCCTCCCCACTGTGCGTGCGGGGGGGTGCTGAAGCCGAATGTCATCTTGTTTGGCGAGATGCTGCCCCAGGACATCCTGGTCAGGGCGCAGGAGCAAGCCCGCGCTGCGGACCTGATGATTATTGTCGGCTCGTCCCTGGAAGTGGCTCCCGCCAGCGATCTGCCCCTGCTGGCCGTCGAAAGCGGTGCGCGCCTCATCGTGATAAATTACGACCCGACCCCGCTCGATGGCGAGGCTGACATTGTGATTCGCGAGGACGCGGCCCGCGTCCTACCCGCCCTGTTCAAGTGAAACGTGCCTGCGAAAGGATGGCTAGATGACTCTCGCTGTCGCCCCTAGTATCGATCTCGTTGCGGCCCGCGCCCTATACCCTGTGACCGAGCGCTACACCTGGCTCAACCATGCCGCTCACAGCCCGCTATCCACCCGCGTCGCGGGTGCGATGGAGGCCTACGTCATCGAGCATCGCGATACCGGGCTGCTGGACTTTGACGCCTGGATCAAGAGGCGGGACGACGCGCGCCGCGATGCCGCAACCCTGCTGAACGCTACGCCTGCTGACGTAGCCTTCGTGAAGAACACCTCAGCCGGGCTGCTGCTGGTCGCCAACGGCCTGGATTGGCGGGCGGGCGACAATGTGGTTACCGCCGAGCGGGAGTTTCCCAGCAACGTGCATCCCTGGCTCAACCTGCGGGCGCGCGGCGTCGAGACGCGCTTCGCGCCGTGTCGCGATGGGCGGGTGCTTATCGACGACATCGCCGCGCTGATGGACGACCGCACCCGTGTCCTGGCCATCAGCTACGTCGGCTTCAGCACCGGCTACCGCCACGACCTGGCGGCGCTGGCCGACCTGGCCCACGCGCGCGGCGCGTACCTGGTGGTGGACGGCGTGCAGGGCCTGGGGGTGATGCCCTTGGACGTGACGGCGATGGGGGTCGATTTTCTGAGCGCGGCGGGCCACAAGTGGCTGATGGCATCCTATGGCGCGGGTATCTTCTACGTCAGGCCGGGTCTGCTGGATGTCCTATCCACGCAGTGGACAAGCTGGCTGAGCCATAGCGAGTCGGAGGACATGGACCGCTACGATCAGCCGCTATGGAACGATGCGCGCCGCTTCGAGGAAGGGGTGT
>CAZJJF010000088.1:4583-12015 GCA_964546245.1 uncultured Anaerolineales bacterium | reverse complement strand
GCCTATGAGCCGGTGTGGGCCATTGGCACGGGCCGCGCCGCGACCCCAGAGGGGGCGAACGCAGTTCACCGCGAGATCCGCGCCGTCCTGGCCCAGGCGTACGACCATGCCACCGCCGACGCTATCCGCATCCAGTACGGTGGCTCGATGAACGCTGCCAACGCTCTAGAGCTGCTCCAGGAGTCGGACATCGACGGCGGGCTGATCGGCGGCGCCGCGCTGAAGAGCGCGGACTTCACGGCTATCATCAAGGCCGCCGCCCAGGCGAAGGGCTAGAACGACGACCGACCACCGACCACCGACCACCGTCAACCACTTCGCGAAGGCGCGAACACTTCGACTGTCGTCCTGAGCGCAGCGAAGGGCCTGGGCCGCCTTTTAGTGCGTTTCAGTCCAGACCCTTTGCTCCGCTCAGGGTGACAATGCGAGAACACTCGGTGGTCGGTGGTCCGTCGTCGGTGGTCAAAGACACGCCATGCTCGACCTCTGGACCAGCATCCTGTGGCTGGGGCTGCTCATGGTCCCCGTCACGCTGCTCAAGCGCTGGGTGATGATTCACCTGCACGCGCTGGGCGTCATCACCCTGGGCAGCGACTACCGCGCCATCTGGCTACGTTTCCTCGTGCTCGCGCCGGGTATCTTCCTCCACGAGTTCAGTCACTGGTTCACCGCCAAGCTGCTCCTGGTCCCCACCGGCAAGTTCTCCCTGGGGCCGTCGCGCAGCGTGACTCGCGGCGCGCAGGTGCAGGTAACGATGGGTTATGTCATGATCGGCAAGACTGACCCGATCCGCGCCAGCCTGATTGGCGTCGCGCCCTTCATCTTCGGCACCGCCGCCATTGTTCTCATCAGCAATTACGGCTTCCGCCAGATGACAGCCATCGATCTGCCGCCGACCGCCATCATTGCCGGCGTCGCCACCCACCTGAGCGACCTGTTCCGCGTGCCAGACGCCTGGCTGTGGTTGTACCTGACCTTCAGTATCAGCAACAGCCTGATGCCAAGCGCCTCCGACCGCCGCGACTGGTGGGCGGCGGCGCTCTATCTCATCGCCCTGGCCGCCATCGTCGTCATCCTGACAGGCGTGCGCCAGCCGCCGCCAGAGCTATTGGCCGCCGTGCGCCGCGTTCTCGACACGCTACTCTTCGCCTTCACCCTCACCCTGGTCATCGACCTGATAATTGGCGTGGTCATCTACCTCCTGTACCAGCTCATTAGCCGCCTGACGGGCCGCCGCGTCTACTTCCGCTAGCGCGCCTCTTGCGCCCCTGAACTCTCCCCCCCAGGTGGGGACTCCTTCACGGGATGCCCTGCGCCAGGTGGTATCATGGCTAATAGGGGCCGCCTATGGCTGTGCCGAGCCTTGTCGCGCCCTCACGATTTCACCGTCCGCGCGCGACTCGGGTGTCGCGCTCGTCCTCCATGAGGAGATGACAATGCCATACGGATACCACGGGAAAATCTTACACATCGACCTCACCCACAAACAGATCGAGGTCGAGACCCCGCCCGAAGTGTTCTACCGCAAGTACATGGGCGGCAGCGCGCTGGGCATGTACTATCTGCTCAAGGAAGTCCCCACGGACGCTGACCCCCTGGGGCCGGAGAACTGCCTCATCTTCAGCCTGAGCGTCCTGACTGGCGCGCCGGTCCACGGCCTCAGCCGCGCCACGGCTACTGCCAAGAGTCCCTTGACCGGCGGCGCAGGCGACAGCCAGGCGGGCGGCTTCTGGCCCGCCGAGGCCAAGTTCGCGGGCTTCGATGCCTTCGTCATCAAGGGTCGCAGTGCGGCGCCGGTCTACCTGTGGGTCCATGACGGTGAGGCGGAACTGAAGGATGCCTCTCATTTGTGGGGCACGGATACCGCCGACGCGATGCGCATGATTCGCGAGGAAGTCGGCGAACCCACTGCTGAGGTGGCGGGCATCGGCCCGGCCGGCGAGAACATGGTCCGCGTGGCGGCTATCATGAACATGGCGAACCGCGCCCACGGTCGCACCGGCCTGGGCGCGGTCATGGGCAGCAAGAACCTCAAGGCCATCGCCGTGCGCGGCAAGAATCGCCCCAAGCTGGCAGACCGCGCCAGGGTATTGGAGCTTGCCCGCTGGGGTCGCGACGAGGTGAAGCGGCACTTCGACGCTGACATTGGCAAGTACGGCACCATCGGCATCGTATCGTCGCAGCACTTCTCCGGCGGGCTGCCCAGCTACAACTGGAACTCCGGCTCCTTCGCCCTCCACGAGAAGATTGACGGCCACACGCTGTACGACACGTACCTGGAAGAGCGTGATACGTGCTACTCGTGCGCCACGAAGTGCAAGCGCACCATCGAGTTGGAGAGTGAGCGCTACGGTAACGCGGATCCCATCTACGGCGGCCCCGAGTATGAGAATGCGGCAACCCTCGGCTCGTACTGCGGCGTCGGCGAGATGGAGCCGATGATGAAGGCGAATGAGTTGTGCAACCGCTATGGCCTGGACACCATCGGCGCCGGCGCGACCATCGCCTGGGCGATGGAGACCAACGAGCACGGGCTGCTGCCCAAAGAGATCGTCGGCGATCTAGACTTGCGCTTCGGCAACGGCGACGCTCTGGTCAAGGCGCTGACCCTGATGGCGAAGCGCGAGGGACCGCTGGGCGACCTGCTGGCCGAAGGCTCGGCCCACGCCGCCAGACGGCTGGCGAATGGCTCCGAGGCGTTCCTCATCACCGTCAAGAATGCTGAGGCCCCGGCCCATATGCCGCAGGTGAAGCGCAGCCTGGCTCTCATCTACTCAGTCAACCCCTTCGGCGCGGACCACATGTCGGCCTCCCACGACCCCGGCTACACGCCGGAGAGCTACCCCGGCAATGCCAGTCGTCTGGAGCCGCTCGGCCTGACCAGGCCCCAGCACGTCCTGGCCCTCAACCCGGAGAAGGTGGAATGGACCTGGACGACGCAGAAGTTCTACAGCCTGATGGACTCGTTGGATGTCTGCCAGTTCGATTGGGGTCCAACCTGGGAACTGTATGGCCCGACGCAGTTGTTGGAGTGCGTTCAAGCCATCACCGGCTGGGACGTGACTCTCGATGAGCTGCTGGAGGTCGGCGAGCGGCGTATCAACATGATGCGCGAGTACAACGCCCGCGAGGGCCTGGGCCGCGCCGATGACAGGCTACCCAAGCGCCTCCACAAGATGCTGGAGGACGGTGCGAGCAAGGGCTTGCAGGTGACGACCGAGGAGGTCGAGGCCGCCAAGGACGTGTACTACACGCTGGCCGGCTGGGACGTGGCGACCGGCGTGCCGCAGGCGGCAACGCTGGAACGCCTCGGCCTGGGCTGGACGCGGAACTAACGTCCCGTACACGGCCGCCTTCGCTGCGACGGTCGTTCTGAGGGCGGTCGGCATGGATGTGGGGCCACTGCCCCGGAGAAAAATGGCTGTCGCCGGGCGACACGCGGGACGAAAGCCGCCGCACTGGGCGTGCCAGGCCCCGCTGGGGCTGCACCGGGGCCGCGGGCGGCAGGGGCAAGCGCCCGAGTCAGACAGGGCCTGTGGGTAAGCCACAGGCCCTACCCATTGTACAGGAAACCTCAATTCACCGTGATAACGACAGCTCCGTGCTTGAGGCCTTGTTCCACGTACCTGTGCGCTTCGGCCGCCTGTTCCATCGGATAGCAGCGGTCGATGATTGTCTTGAACTTCCCCGCCTCCACAAGTTGCCGAGTGAGGACCAGGTTGTCTGGTTTCTCGGCCGCCAGCGCGCACACCACCCTCTGGCTACCCGAAACCGAGGTCCAGGCCATCTCGCCAAGCGCCTTCATCTTGAAGCTGGCGAGAAGATAGAAACCGTCTGGCTTCAGCGAGCCTTTGCACTTTGCGAAGGAGCTTTTGCCCAGCACGTCAAAGATGAGATCGTAGGTCTCGCCATCCTGGGTAAAGTCCTGCCGGGTGTAGTCGATGACATGGTCTGCGCCCAGCGCCCGCACCATATCCAGGTTGCGCGTGCTGCACACGCCGGTCACCTCCGCGCCCCAGTACCTGGCAAGCTGGACGGCGGCGGACCCTATCCCGCCACTGGCGCCATTGACCAGGACCTTCTGCCCTGGCTGGATGCCGACATGGCTGAGTAGCCCCAGGGCCATGAGCGCGCCGTAGGGGGTAGCGGCCGCTTCGGCATCGGTCATATTGGCGGGCTTTACGGCGACCAGGCCATGCGCAGGCATGCAAATATACTCGGCATACGCGCCCATGCGCTGGCCGAGATAGCCAAACACCGGGTCGCCTACCTTGAAGGCGTTGACATCGGCTCCCACCGCCGCGACGACACCGGCAAACTCGCTGCCCAGAATGGACCTCCTGGGCTTGCGGAGGCCAAAAGCCGCACGGCTTACCAGCCACAGGGGCATAGGCATGTTGAAGTCATGCGGAGAGAGGCTTCCGAAGTTGCGAGCGACGACATCGCCGTAGTTAACCGACGTGGCGCCGACCCGCACCAGTATCTCGTTGTCCCTCGGCGTCGGCTGCTCCACCGCGCTGAGATGAAGGACCTCCGGCGGTCCGTACTGCGTGTAAATAATCGCTTTCATCGTCATACCTCCTCATACCCGGCGTCGCCCTGATCCACCGTGATGACGATCTTTCCTCGCGCGCGCTCCTGAATCAGGTAGCGGAAGGCGTCGGCCGCCTGATCCAGGGGGTAGATGCGGTCAATCACCGGCGTGATTTTACCCGCCGCCATCAGGTCCAGCACATACGTCAGGTCCTCGTGGTTGGCCTTAGCCGACAGGGCTACTACGCGGTGGCCGTTGCGTCGCGAGGCCAGCGGCCCCAGCGCCAGGGCGTCAAACATCTGCCTGCCCGTGCCGCCCACCATGACGTACCGACCGCTCGGCGTCAGGGCGCGCTGGTAATCGCCCAGCGGGTGATAGCCGTTGACCGCTAGAATCAGGTCGTACTGCTGCCCGTTCCGGGTGAAGTCTTCGCGGGTGTAGTCGATGACGTGGTCGGCTCCCAGCGCCCGCACCATGTCGAGATTGCGCGTGCTGCACACGGCGGTCACCTCGGCGCCCAGGGCCTTCGCGATCTGCACGGCGAACGTCCCCACACCCCCCGATGCGCCGCTGATGAGCGCCTTCTGACCCGCCTGAAGTCCCCCCTTGTCGCGCAGGCCTTGCAGCGCGGTCGTTGCCGCGACCGGCGCGGTGACGGAGGCCGCAAAGGACAGGCTGGCCGGTTTTGGTGCGAAGGCATCCTCGGGCGCGCCGACGTACTCGGCCAGGCCGCCGAAGCCGGCTCCGGAGACGTCGCCGACTACAGCATCGCCCGGCCGGAAGCGTGTGGCGTCCTTGCCCACCGCCTCGACGCGCCCAGCCACGGCCGCGCCGAGGACCTGGAACTTGGGCTTCAGCAACCCGCCCATGAGCCGCACCAGGGGGATGTCAGCTGTCAGGAGATGCACATCGGCGGCATTGAGGGATACCGTATGGACCTTGACCACGACCTCGTTGTCCTTTGGCGTAGGTTTCGCGATCTCTTGCCGTTGAAGCTGCTCCGGCGGCCCATACGTCGAGTTCACAATCGCTTGCATAGACATTCTCCCAGAGAGGGTAGCGCTCCCAATCATTATGCCTGCCTCGGCAGGCTCGACAGCGATGGCCGGACGGGCGTGGTCGCCAGGGGATTGAAGCCCTTGACGATCAGCCACACCGCCAGAACCATCTCTTGCACCGCCATCGGCACAAACAGGAGAGTGGCGGTCGACGACACGGGGTCGAGGAGGTCGAACACTGCCAGGAATTGGGCGGCCAGGTACGGGACTACGGCCGCCAGCCCCCACACTGTGATCCAGCGAGGGACCAGCCGCGACTGGTACAGCACCGCGTAGAACATCAGGGCGCCCAGGCAGAAGATAATCCCGCCGACTGCGCCGCCGCTCCCGGCTCTCACCAACAAGTCGCCCGAGGCCTGAAAGCCCGACGCCGCCGCGTCCCCGGCCTGCACGTAGAACTTGCCCAGCGCCACCAGCAGCAGCCAGGCGATCACCGTCACAAAACAGGTGAACGTCTCGAGCGCGCCCCGGAAGACGACGTAGCCGAGCGCCAGGACCTGGCTGTGTCTCTTCAGGGCGGGGTACAGCACCACCGGCACCATGGCGAGCGCCAGGCCCATGAGCAGGACGAAGAGCGCTGCGATGGTCACCTGGCCTGCATTGGTAGCGGCGCCGGCAAGAGGGTCACTGGCATCGCGGAGAGGTTGCGATAGCGCCAGGCTCAGCACGCCGGCGACGGTCCCGACGATGTATAGCACACCGGCGATGGTGGCGTTCGTTCGGTAGGTGTTCATAGTTTAGTCTCCTTGAGCGGCCAACACTGCGACGAGGCGCGCGCAGCCCCCGCCGCGTAGATATTCGGCATGATCTTCAACACTTTCGAAGTTGCGTCCAACAATCGCGGCGCATTCGAACTCGTAGCCCGAGGCTTCGAGGAAGCGCTCGATGATGTCAGCGTAGATAGGGTTGTTGTAGTCCAGTTCGCCCTGCGCGTCCGGTGCGCCAAGCCCGGTGAGCCAGATGGCCGCGCCGAGCGCGCCGCACGCGCCTCCGCACAGGCCAATGCCGCCCGCAAGTCCCGCGGCCATCACTGTGTGCATCTCGGACGCGCCCATCTTCTGCGCGACCAGCGCCGCGCAACTCACCGGGGCGGCGGGTATCGCGGCAGGCGGCCCGGCCAGGGCCGCGTTGATCGCGCGGTACGCCAGCGGAGCGTAGTCGCCCGCCAGGCGAAAACAGCCGATGGGGCCGCCCCTGGCGACAAACTTGAGCGCCTGACCCTTCGATGCCCTCTTCCATTCCAGCTTCGTAATGTCGGAACAGTCGACGTGCCGGGCACGGGCGCGGAAGACATCAACGAGGCTCTGAGCGGCTACGACGGCGGCGGTCTCGGCTTGCGGGCCAGCGCCGTAGCGACGGTACGCCTCGGCCCCCGCAGCCAGCGCCGCGCCCCACAGTAGGCCACACTGATAGCCGTTCCCCAGCAGGCCACCCGCCAGAGACATGGCGGCTTCCTCCTCCAGCTTCATTGGGTGAGCAAAGGCAGCGTCCACGACGCTCATGATGCTCTCTGATCAGGTCCCCTCGCGCAGGAACGCCCGGATCGTGCCCAGTTTCGAGATGGGAGTTTCCTGTGTGGCGGTCATTGTTATGACTCCTCATGGTGGCCCTGGTGGGGCAATACGACACGCTGAACCGAGACCAGGGGTATACCAAGATCACGCGCTTTCTTAAGCAGGCCATACAGCGCGGCCTGATCGACGATCGGGCCGGTCAAGAGCGTATCACCGTCCTCTTCGAGGGTGATGGCGAGGCCCTCGAACCAATCGGCCCATTGCGGTCCCAGGTGGCCTTTGAGCCTGATTTGATAGACCATCATTCCACCTGGGTCACGTTTGGG
>CAZJJF010000088.1:0-4483 GCA_964546245.1 uncultured Anaerolineales bacterium | reverse complement strand
CTGGTTAGCAGCGGCGGGCCACGTCCAGGCATACCAGACGATGAACAGGGTGCAGGCGACCTCAATCGCCGCGAACATCGCATAGAAGCTGGTCGGCGTGTCGCCGATCAGTGACCAGGCGACGAACAAGGTATGTAGCCCGCCCGATAGGATGTTCGCCCAGCGGTTGGCGCGATAGGGCAACACGCGCGATAGTAGAACCATGGCAATGGCGGTCTCCATCAGGATCGCCGTCACCAGAACAAACCCCTGGGTGATCGGAATGTCCCCTGCGTAGCCTTCCGCGAGCCTCCTCATCACTTCCGGCTGCAACACCGGATTGAAGTACAGATTGTAGATGTCTGCATAGATGTAGTTGAGGATCACGAAGATCCAGAGCGTTGAGAGCACTACTCGGCGACGCTCGAACCCTGTAGCCGGTTGACTGGCGTTCATCTGTCACTCCTTTCCTGAGTTCTCTCAGGATGCGTTAGGGCTTGCCGCGAATCCGCTCCGCCTTTGCGCCGTCTCTAAAGAACCCTTGCGAAGCAAGAGAACCCCGAGCCATAGCCACCAGGCGCAGTGGCCCAGCGCATAGGCCGCCACGGCCGGGATGAACAGAACGGGGATCGCTGTGAGCAGGCCCGCGATGCCAATCGCGATACCCAGATAACTCAACGCCCTGGGGAATCGCGCAGCCTGTAGTGCGGCCAGGCTCACCAGCAGTGTCCACAACCCGCCCGGGATTTCGGCCATGCCCGATAGGCCCTGGTGGACCGAGTCTATCGCAAGCCAGGCGGTGGCCGCCTCAGCCGGGTTGTGAGCGAAGGCGGCCGAGACGTTGTTCAGGCCGGCAATGTAAACATTCCCGGCAGCGATCAGGAGGCCGGCCCAGATGAGCGCGAAGGCCGTCGCCGTGCCCGTCAGGGCCGACGCGGCAGGCCGCAACTGCTCGTCGAGAGCCTTTGCCAGAAACACAAGGCAGACGCCGAACAGCACGTAGATGAAGAAGATCCAGATGGTGAACAGCCCTTGCTTGCCTGCGAGGAAAGACACCTTTTCAATAGGATCGGCAATGCTGGCGGTATCCAGCAGAGTAAAGTTCAGCGCCGCCCCCACCACGTACGCCGCGGCGAGGACGAAGGCTGACAGGCCACCGAGTTTTCTCAGGTTCATCGGTCTTTTCTCCTTCCAGCGATTGCATCAAGGTACGCTGCTATCGTATGGCCGGAAGGGTGTGGCCGTGAAGACACCAAAGTGTTATTGAGGGTGTTGTTGTGGGAGTTCAGCAAGTGCTAATTGAGGGCGTCGTCGTGGGGGTTTAACAAGTGGCTGTCAGAGCAGGCCAAGCTCGCGTGCCCGAGCTACCGCTTCGGTCCGCCTCGCGACCTGCAACTTCTCGAAGATAACCCGGTTGTGGCCTTTGACCGTATTCAAGGCAAGGAATAACCGCTCGCCAATCTCGCGGTTCGAGAGGCCCTGGGCAATGAGGCGCAGCACCTCTAGCTCGCGCTCGCTCAGCGGCTCGGCCAGCCCTTGGGTCGGGGGGGCGTGAAGGCGGCGGGGAGGCGGTTCAGACGCTCGCTGCTCGGTCGCGAAGGCTGCCAGGAGTTGGTCGACGTACACCGGCGCGATACCCCGCGCCGCCGCCTCCGCCAGAAGGCGCGCCATAGGTGGCCCTTCGTCGACGAAGGTACGGATGAAGCCGCCCGGCTCGGCCAGGGCCAGCGCATCCCCCAGCGCGCCGCGCGCTGCGCCCCGCTCGCCCTGCGCCTCAAGGGCCAGCGCCTGGAGAAGCATCAGCCTGAGCCGCTCATCCTGCCAGCCCCTGGCGTCCGCCTGACGGCGCAGCGGCTCCAGAATCTCCAGCGCCGCCGCGGGGTCGCCCTGGGCCAGGCACACCCTGGCGCGGATGATGGGCAGGTCGTGAGTCTCGACCAGCCGCGCCGCCGCGGCCACATCCCCCTGGCGCAGCAGGGCCACCGCCTGCGCGGCGGCCACCTCCGGGATACGGTAGATGAAGTTACGCTGCCGCGCCTCGTGGGCGGCCTGGGCCAGCATGGCGGTGGCCCCCGCGACATCGCCCTGGGCCAGGCGCAGCCGCGCCAGGAGTACCTCACAGACAATGAAGCGGTCGATGACCGCGTCGTACTGCCGCGCCAGGTCCAGACTTTGCCGCCCGCGCTGCTCGGCCGCCTCCAGGTCGTTCCATTCATAGAGGATTCGAGCCAGGCCGAGATGCGCTTCGTAGACGATCTGAAGCGGCTGATCACCCGCCATCTGCAAGACGCGCTGGTAGGTGTCGGCAGCCAGATGCAGGTCATTGTCCGCTTCCTGGACGTGTCCCAGGGCGATGGTCGCCAGCATGGTGGCAAAGATATCGCCGGCCGCCTGGCCGAGGGTTATGGCTTCCATCAGGGCCTGGCGAGCCGCGACCCTGTCCCCTCGCCACATGTAGGCCTCTCCCAACGTCCAGGTCGCGTTCGCCCGTAGCGTGAGGTCGTCGGCGGGCAAATGCGCCAGGGCGTGGCGCGACTGGGTCAGCATGCCATCGACATCGTAGCGCGTGAGGGCCAGCACCCCCCGCGCCGTGGCGATGCGGCCGACCAGCGTGCGGGCCTCGGTATCCGCCGCAGCGTCGCCCAGGGCGGCCAACGCCGCCGCAAGCTTCTCCTCCACACCCGTCGTTTGGCCGCTTACCAGCAGCAGCGAGGCATAGCGCCACCACAGCCCGGGTCGGGCGTCCAACACGCTCTTGGGCAACCCTGCCAGCCAGTTCAGGATGGCCGTCACCGCGCCGCGAAAGTGGCGCGGAATCCTGCCGCCGCCGATGAGCCGCTCCGCGCGCTCCACGTCGTTGGCCGCCGCGGCGTGGTGGAATGCTTCAATCGCCAGGCCGTGATCCTCGTACCACTGGCTGGCGCGGATGTGGAGCGCGGCCTCGTCCACGCCGCTTTGCTGGAGTCGCTGGCGCAGCAGGTCGGCGAAGAGGTGATGATAGCGGTACCAGCGCCGCTCGTCGTCCAGCGGGATGACGAACAGATTGGCATGGGCGAGATGCTCCAGGCTCGCCTGCCCCGTCCCCGGGGGCGCGGCCAGGACAGCATCGCACAGAGGCCCACACAGGCGGTCGAGGATGGATGTGCGCAGCAGGAACGACTGGACCTCGACGGGCAGCCGCTGCAAGACCTCCTCGACCAGATAGTCCATCACAAAATGGTGGCTGCCGGCAAACGACTGGATGAAGCCGGTGGTATCCGAGCGGCCCTGCATGGACAGCGCGGCCAGTTGCAGACCGGCGATCCAGCCCTCGGTACGGGCGTCCAACGCGGCGATATCGTCCGCGGCGAGGGCCAGGCCCATGACTCGGTTCAGGAAGTCGGCGGTCTCGGCGGGGGTGAAGCGCAGATCGGCGATGCGCAGCTCGGTGAGCTGGCCGCGGGCACGGAGGCGGGCCAGGGGCAGCGGGGGATCCTCGCGGGTGGCGATAATGAGGCGCAGCTGGGGCGGCAGGTGGGCGAGCAGGAATGCGAGGGCGTCGCTCACCGGCTGCGCCTCGATGACGTGGTAGTCGTCCAGGATCAGGGTGAACTCGCGCGGGACGGCCGCGATGTCATTTACCAGGGTCGTCAGCATGGTCTCTAAGGGGGGTCGCTGCGGGAAGCCGAGGACTTCCAACACCCCCACACCCACCGTCGGGGCGACCGTCTGCAGCGCAGCGACGAGGTAGATCAGAAAGCGGGTCAGGTCGTTGTCACCCTGGTCCAACGACAGCCACGCCGTGGCGCGCCCACTGCCGGCGACCCACTCGCTGACCAGAGTCGTCTTGCCGAAGCCGGCCGGTGCGGAGATGAGGGTCAGCGGGCAACTCGCCCCCTCATTCAGCCGTTCTATCAGGCGAGGGCGGCGGACGACGCTGGCTCGCGCTGGCGGCATGTAGAGCTTGGTGGCCAGGAGGGGCGTAGACATGCTGCAATTATGGGAGCACCCGCCTACACCGTCAACCACGTCATTGTGGCGACGGCGGGCGACGGCCGAAGGTCATGCCTGCCCTTGCGGCGGTGGGCTATTCTCCGTGCACCTGCTCCCGAACGATGCGAGCCTCGATGCGCTGCCGGTCGGTCGTCAGGGCTTCATCTGGCCTGACACGAGCGAAGAGGTCCAGGAGCCGGGCAATGACTCCCGTCCAACCGGTCTGGAGGCTGGCGCCCAGACCCGCCCCATTGTCGCCGTGGAAATACTCGTAGAAGAGGATCAGGTCACGCCAATGAGGATCCTCCTGGAACCTGGTAGTTCCGCCGTAGACGGGGCGGCGGCCGCTGTCGTCCCTGAGGAAGATGCTGGCAAGCCGTCGCCCAATTTCCTGCGCCACCTCGAAGAGGTTCATGTGCTGCCCTGAGCCAGTCGGACATTCGACCGTAAAGTCGTTGCCGTAGAACTGGTAGAGGTTCACGAGGCCGCGGACGATGAGCGCGTTGACCGGCATCCAGACCGGCCCGCGCCA
>CAZJJF010000087.1:0-12047 GCA_964546245.1 uncultured Anaerolineales bacterium | reverse complement strand
CGCACCGCGCTTTCCCCACAGCTTCTTCCACCCGCGCTGTGCCATCCACATGACGGCTTGGCTACGAATCTCAGCGTAATTCATGTCAGCCTCCTTGTGAGTCCTCTTCAGCATACATCTCCACCAGTTGCTGGGCCTCCTCCGCCATCTCCTGCCGCAGGCTGGTGGGGGCTTCGACGACGACTTGCGGCCCCCACGAGCGTATCCACCACTTCATCTCCAGCGGGTGGGCTATCCACACGCGGTACAGGCAGCCGCCGTCGGGCAGGTCTTCGACTTGCTCGCTGGCGTGCCAGTGGCTCTCCTTGATGCGGCGCACGGCGCTGGCCGCGAAGCGCAGGCGGACTTCGTGCAGCTCTGGCCCGTACATGATGGACCAAGCCGTGTTGAGCCGGGCCACCGGGTCGAAGTCGGCCGGGATGTCGTACCTCTCGTCGGTCAGATAGGCGGCGCGGATGCGCTCCAGCTTGAAGGTGCGCAGGTCGCCCCACTGATGGGTGTGGCCGATGACGTGGGTGGCATAGCCCTGGGCCGACGGTTCGAGGAGATAGATGGCTACCACGTGGTCGCGCTCCTCCTCGCGGCCGGCTGACAGGTACCGGATGAGGACTTTGCGCCGCTCCGCCCAGCCGCGGGTGATGGTCGAGAAGATGGCCGTCATGTCGGCGCGGTAGGGCTTGTGGGTGAGGGACTCGATGGCGGCCTGGACCTGCTCGCTCATGGCGGCGGGCAGGGTGTTGGCGAGTTTCGCCAGAGCGTCAACGATGCGCGGGTTGTTGTCGTCGCTGTAGCGCGCCAGCAGACGGGCGGCCAGCACCAGAGAGACAGCCTCCTCCAGATTGAAGTGGATCGGCGGCAGAAAGTGGCCCTCGATGATGGCCCAGCGGTCGCCTTCAAGTTCGGTGAGGGGTACGCCGGTCGCCTCGAGGGTCTCGAAGTCACGATAGACCTGGCGGATGGAAACCCCGCATTGCTGGGCGAGTTGGGGGGCGGTCAGGCCGCGCGGGTTACGATAGAGCAGGTGGGTCAGCTTCATCAGCCGCCCCGACTTCTCGAGGTTTTCCTGTTCAGACACCAGTGTCTCCTTCATGCCGCCACTATATCACGGGGGTGTGACAGGTACCGACAATGGCGCGCGCCAGGGCGCAATGTTGATGCAGCCCACGAGCCCAGTTGTCCTGATACGCATACCAGACAATAGGTAGAACGAATCCCCGCCCAGCCAGTTACGCAATAGAGACCTCCCTATATCACGCCAATATCGGCCTGACAAACAACGCGGGGCTTGCTCCCAACGCATGCATCGATACCTGTTGGGAGCAAGCCCGGATGAGGCGCGAGGTGATGAGGCCCTGCACCCTACGTAGGGTTGAGCCGGATTATTCGCCAGCGGCGTACAGAACGACGACGGAGCGCGGACCGGCTCGATACGAGGCGCGAGCCACAGGCGAGGCGGCCCGCCGCTCTACGATGTCATCGGGCGAGGACAGCGATGTGTCGATCCACCGCCGCCAGGGGGCGCTACCTGCCGTCGGTAGTTCGAAGTCGAGCGGTTCCCAGTAGGCGTTCAGGATGAAGTGGATAAACATCCCCTCTCGTTTCACCTCGGCGGTGAGAGCGATACTGTGGGAGTCTTCGCCCCAATCAGGCTGCCCCACCCTGGCGCCATGCCAGGCCTTGTAGGCTTCATCAATGAGGCGACTCAGGCTCACGCGCTGCTGTTCGTGGCCGACATCGCGTAGGAGTCGCCGAGCGGTGAGGAGAGCGACGAAACGATGAATATCGGCATGCTTGTCCAGCAGCGACCAGTCGAACCAGGTCGTTTCATCGTCGTGGCAGTAGGCGTTATTGTTGCCGCCCTGGGTCCGCCGCACCTCGTCGCCCATCAGAATCATTGGCACGCCGAGCGCGAGGAGCGTCACGGCCAGGTAGTTCTTCACCTGGCGATTGCGTAGCGCCTCAATGGCCGGATCATCGGTAGGGCCTTCGGCCCCGCCATTCCAACTTCGGTTGTCGTCGGCCCCGTCCCGATTGTCTTCGCCGTTTGCTTCGTTGTGCTTGCGGTCGTAGGAGACCAGGTCGTTGAGCGTGAGCCCGTCGTGGCAGGTCACAAAGTTCACGCTCTGCTCGGCTTCGCGATGCTCGTGCCCATACACCTGAGGGCTGCCCAGCAGGCGATCGGCGAATCGGCCGAGGGCGCCCCGGGCGCCCCGGAAATAGTCCCGGGCATCGTCCCGGAAGCGGCCATTCCACTCTTTCCAGGCATCGCCGACGAAGGTTCCGACCTGGTAGAGGCCCCCTGCATCCCACGCCTCGGCGATCAGCTTCGTTCCGGCCAGGGCGGGGTCGGTCTCAATGTCCCAGAGTACGGGCGGATTCGGCAGCGGGCGGCCCTCGGAATCGCGCGCGAGAACTGAGGCGAGGTCGAATCGAAAGCCGTCAACGTGCATCTCGGTAACCCAATACCGCAGGCTATCGACGATCATCCGCCGTACCACCGGATGATTGGCATTGAGGGTGTTGCCGCAACCTGAGTAGTCCACGTAGCGCCCCTTACTGGGGTCGAGAAGGCAGTCCACACCGTGGTATAATTGGCCCCTGCGACGCTTGCCAGCGCCACACGAGGGGCGCAAGGCTGATGATAGCAGAAACTGAGACAATAACTCGATCCGCGGCCCCATCGACGCGGCCGCCAACGCCCAAGGGGCTGGCTTCCCCCTGGTTCCTGGATGCTGTCTGCCTGGCTGCGCTGGTCATGGCGGCGATTTTCTTCTTTCGTAACGTCCTCTTCGGGCAAGATTTTCTCTTTCCGTGGGACTTCATCGAGTTCATGTACCCGGCGCAGCGTTTCATTTCCGACGCCATCCACGCCGGCGCGCTACCCCTGTGGGATCCCCACGTCCTGAGCGGCTACCCTATCATCGCCGACCCCCAGGTAGGTCTCCTCTATCCCCCCTATTTGCTGTACCATCTGTTGCCCTGGCAACCTGCGCTGACGCTCCAGGCGATGATGAGGCTGGAGGTCGCGCACATTGCGCTGGCCGGCATGGGGGCGTATGGGTTGGCGCGGGTGATGGGCGTAGGGCAACTGGGCAGCCTGCTGGCCGGCCTGGTACTCATGCTTGGCGGTTTCTTCCCGGTGCATGTCCAGCACGTGGCGTGGATTGCTTCCACCGCCTGGCTCCCCTTCGTCCTGCTGTTCACCGTGTTGGCCCTGGAGCAGCGACGCCTCGTGTGGGTTGTCGGTCTGGCGGTAGCGCTGGCCTTGAGCATCCTGGGCGGCTATACCCAGCAAGGGTTACTGGCCGCCTACACCGCGCTGGCCCTCAGCGGCTGGTGGCTGTGGCGCGCCTATCGCGACGGTGGGGGCCAGGGGGCCTGGCGCGCCGTGGGGCTGGTCGTGGTCGGCCTGGCGTTGGGTGGCCTGCTGACGATGGCCCAGACGCTACCAACGCTGGACACGGTGCGCGAGACGATTCGCTCCGACACAACCCGCGACTGGGGGCAATACGGCGCGCTCCTGCGCACGGCCGTGGTGAGCCTGGTCCTACCCACGGCCTTTGGCTCGCCGGGCGATGGGCCGTACCTGGGTGGCGAGGTGACCCACGCCCAGAAATACATGGGGCTGGCCGCGCTCGCCCTCACCATCGCGGCCTTCGCCATGCCGCTCCGCAATGCCTATGCCAACTTCTGGCGGGGGCTGACCCTCGTCAGCGCGCTGGGTAGTCTCGGCCCCGACCTGTACGTCTATCGCCTGGTTCTGCTGCTACCGCTAATGAGCCTGTTTCGCCGCCCGAGCAGCCTGTATCCCATTGCCTTGCTGGGGGCGGCGGTGTTGTCGGGCATGGTCATCGACCGCTTGGTCCAGTCGAGGGGGACGGCGCGGCGCGGGGCGTGGCTCGCCGTCGCGCTCAGCGCCGTCCTGGCCCTGGCGTACGCGGTCGGCGCCGTTCACCCAGGTTTCTGGCCCACCCTCCTGGGCTGGCTGCCCGCGACCTGGAACCTGGCCCCGATTCTCAAGCCCGAGTACGCGCCGACGCTTCAGGCGGTGTCCCGCGCCATGCTGCCGTATGCCCTCGCCTTGCTCCTCTTGTGCCTCGGCTTCGCGCTGGCGCGACGGGGGCGGCGCTGGCTGGGCGTGGCGCTCGCGCTGCTGGTATTCCTCGACCTGCGCGCCTTCACCAGCGGCCAGATCTTTAACACCCTTCCCCTGCGTCACGAGATCCTCTACGACGGCGTCATGCTCAATGGCCTGGAGATGCCATTCATGAACCGCTTGCTGGCGGGTGGGATGGAGCGCTGGCGGGTGGGGATGCCGAAGGTGGGCGGCGCATTTCGCAGCGGGGCGAACGTGCTGGGCTTCGAGGCGATGACGGGCTACAACCCCTTATTGCTGCGTCGCATGCTCGAATATCTGAGGGCCATCCCGTCGGTCAACGCGCCCATGTTCGACGTGATGAACACGCGCTATCTGCTGACGCTGGGCAATTCGCCGGACGGCGTGACCACGTCGGAAACCTTCGCCGACATGGTCGCCGGCTGGGGGTCGGGCTACATGTACGTCCCGCGCCAGCCCCTCGACCCCGCAAAGTTCGTTCTGGCCGGAACGGCTGGCGGCGAGAGCCTTCAACTGTGGGAGAACACCCAGGCGCTGCCGCGCTTCTGGGCGGCGAGCGATTACAAGGTCATCGCCGCCGCCGAGGAGCGCCTGGCCGCCCTGGCCGCGCCGGACTTCGACCCCCAACGCGCCATCATCCTCGAGACCGAGCCGGGTGGGTCGCTGACGGGGCGTCTGGCCGCGCCGATTGGCATCGAGCGCTATGACAACAATGGCTTCCAGGTGCGCGTCGAGGTCGTGGGCGGCGATACGTTGCTGTTCATCAGCGTGCCCTATCACCCCGGCTGGCGGGCCGTTGTCGAGAATCAACCCGCGCCCATCCTGCCCGCCGACCACATGTTCATGGCGGTGCGCATTCCCCAGGGCGCGCATAGCGTGCGCCTCGACTTCGCCCCCACGGCCTGGACGGTCGGCCTGGGCATGACACTGTTTGGCGTGGCCCTGTGCGTCGCGCTGCTCGCCCTGGGGGCGTGGCGCGCCTTCAAGAGATAAGGCGGTGGGCGAACGCGGATAAGAAAGCCTGGCCTACAGCGGTGTCAGGCGGACGCGCCAACCTGCTCCAGGTAGCGAGCCGCCGAGCGAGTGACGGCAGCTTTGGCGTCGTGCGCCACGATGCGCCCCCACCAGCCGCCGTAGATGCGCTCGAAAGCGTAGGGTTCCACCAGCTGCGCCGCGCGGCGAATCACCTGCGGGCGTTCCGGGATGAGGTTGGGGTAGCTGCGCATGAAGCTGACCCAGCGGCGGTCGGGCACGACGGTGAAGATGTCGCCGGTCAGCAGCGCGCCGCGCCCGTCCGCGCCGGCGGCCCAGTGTAGCACCGTCCCGCCCTGGAAGTGGACGCCCGCCCGGAGCAGGGTCAGCCCGTCGCCGAGGTCGTGGCTGTCGCCGTCCCAGTAGGTGATGGCCGCGTCGGGGCGCATGACGTGGGGTTCCAGCCGACGGTGGAGGTAGATGGGGGCGTCAAGGGCGCGACTCCATTCGACCATCGTCGAGAAGAAGTGGGGATGGGAGATGGCGATGGCCCGCAGGCCGCCGCGCTGGCGCACCGCCGCCAGCATGGCGTCGTCCACCAGCGGCGCGCAGTCCCACAGCACATTCCCGCCCCGCGCCTGGACCAGCAGGGCGCGCTGGCCTATGGCGACGCTCGGCGTCGCGCCGATGCCCAGCAGCCCCGGCCCCTCGGCGCGGATGTCGGCGTGGTGGTCGCGGCGCAGAGCGTCCAGGGTTGTCCACGTCTGTCCGTCCCAGTTGACGTACTGCCGCTCATCCTCGCAGATGGGGCAGTGGGTAGGCGGCTCATCGCTGGCGGCGAACTGCACGCCGCATTGCACGCAGGTGAAGTTTGGCATAGGTTCTCTCCTGCCTCTCGCCTGTCCCGCGACTGTCACCCCGAGGCACGAGGGGGCTCTGCGCGGCAACAGCAGAGATGCCTCCTGCCGTCGGCATGACAGTCGAACCTTGTTCTGGCCCGCGCCTGTATCGCGCGTGGTGTCGGTGTCTCGGTGCGACAATAGAGCGTCTAGCCTAGCGCCTGGTCCAGGTCGCGCAGGATGTCGGCGGGGTCTTCCAGGCCAACGGACATGCGCACCAGGCCGTCGGTTATGCCCGCCGCGCGCCGCGCCTCGGCGGGCACGGTGGTGTGCGTCGTGCTGGGCGCGTGGGTGACCAGGGTCTTGGTGTCGCCCAGGCTGACGGCCTGGGTGCAGAGTCTGATACGGCTCAGCATGCGCGCCCCCGCCGCCATCCCCCCCTTTAGCTCGAAGCTCAGCATCGCACCGAAGCCGCCGCGCATCTGCCGCCGCGCCAGCTCGTATTGGGGGTGGCTGGGCAGGCCGGGGTAGGAGACCCAGGCGACGGCGGGGCGCTGCTCGAGCGCCGCCGCGATGGTCAGGGCGTTGGCGTTGTGGCGCGCCATGCGCAGCGGGAAGGTCTCCACTCCCCGCCGAATCAGCCAGGCGTTGAAGGGGCTGATGACGCCGCCGAAGTCGCGCAGCACACCGCGTCGGCACTCGCGCACCCAGTCGGCGCCGCCGACGATGGCCCCGCCCATGGCGTCGCCGTGGCCGCACAGGTACTTGGTCATGCTGTGCAGCACGACATCGACGCCCAGGTCCAGGGGGCGCTGATTGTAGGGGGTGGCGAAGGTGTTGTCGGCCATGACCAGCGCGCCGTGGGCGTGGCCGATGTCGGCGCAGGCGCGCAGGTCGGTCACCCGCAGCGTCGGGTTGTCGGGCGTCTCCAGGTATAGCAGGCGGGTGGTGGGCCGCATGGCGGCGGCGACGGCGGCGGTGTCGGTGGTGTCCACCTGGGTAACCTCGACGCCGAGGCGCGGGAGCCAGTGGGTCATCTGGGTATGGGTGGCTGAGTACGCGCTCTTAGGCGCGACGACGTGGTCGCCGGGCTTGAGGGCCATGAGCAGCGCGCCGCTGATGGCGGCCATGCCCGACGCCGTCACCAGGGCCGCGTCCGCTCCTTCCAGGGCGGCGACCACTGCCTCCAACGCGGCCTGGGTGGGATTCCCCCAGCGGGTGTAGACAAACTCGCCGTCGGGTGTGGATTGGCCGTCGCCGGGCGTGGCGACCTCGAAGGCGTGGACGGCGTCCTCAGCGGTGGCAAAGGCGTAGGTGGTCGACATGTGCAGCGGATTGGCCAGCGCGCCGCTACGCGGGTCAACGCTGTGGCCGGTGTGGATGGCGAGGGTGCTCAGGCCCCAGCTGGGGTCGGGGATAGGGGGGGACTCCATAGTTGCTCCTCCGCGAAGCGAAAACGCTGCCTACCCCAAACAGTATAGGGCGGGGCAGCGGCGAGTCAAGGTGACGCCGGGGCACGCCACCCCGCCCGAATAGTCACCAGGTAGTTACCTCTGCGCTCGATTCGCGTGCCGCGCCTGTCTCGCTCAGGAGTAACCTGACCGACGGTAACAATCTTGCTACGCCACCTGCCGTATCGCGCCGCCCTGTCATTCGTTGTAGACAGTCGAGAATGAATGTCACATTAGTCCTGGGTTAAGGGAAGATGAAGTAAAGGGGACCAGCCGACCCGGCTCGATCATCCAGCGGGGTGGCGACGGAGAAAGGAGGGCCAGCAGCGCGCGACGACCGTACTCTTCCATCCACACCTGAGCGACGCTTAGAGTTGTAACCGAATCTGGAGCCGGGCACGGCGGTGGGCCGTTGTCGTCGGCTCCCCGGGCGAACGAGGGCTTCGGTGGGAATGCTCTCTCGATCCGACACCGCGTGACGCTGGGCCGCCGCATGTTCTTGCCCAGCCCGTCGGATTCGATGATCGCCCTGGTCTAGTCCCTACCTTCAAGGAGGAGGTTGGTACTATGAGAGAACGAGGAATCCGCAGGCGAGGCGCTGCCTTCGTAGCGTTACTCGCCTTGGTGTTCGTCTTCAGCCTGTGGGCCGGTGCCGTGATGGCAGCCGAATCGGACCTCCAGGTATTCTATCTGCCACTGCCTGAGGACCAGGTGTGGACCGCCCTGGACGTAACGGGTTCTGGCTCACCAAGTAATACCATGGTCAGTGTGACGGGTATCTCTGTCACTGGCAACGGTACGTTCATCTACTACGATCACTGGGAGGGCACTGGCGGCGACGCCGGCTACGAAGCGGATCTTAGCGCGCCTACCCAGCCCAGCTCGCGCATCTGGGGCGACGGCATCGCCGCCAACGGCTGCGCTCCCAACGTCAACGGCGTGGCGGTCGTCTGCAACAATGCCAACGACGTTCTGAACGCCGGCGACGTCATCCTGCTTGTGAATAACGTCCCCTTGCCTCGCGTCGCGGCGAACTTCTTCTACGATGGCCGCGACAAGGTGGGCGCCAGCGATGTGGTCGCCATTACGCGCTCGGTGTGGGCCACCAGCCCCGGCACCCTGCTGGCCTCGACCGTCGAAGCTTACGACATCACGCGCTGGGGCACCGAGTTCCGCATCCCCATCGGCGAGGATGTCATCACCTCTGGCACGAACATCTACGAGTACACCTCCGTGCTGGTGATGGCTCGACAGGCTAACACCACCGTCAACATTGACCTCAACGGCACCGGCGGCGCGCCGGATATCACCGTCACACTCAACCAGGGCGGAGTCTATCAGGTTCCCCAGGCGAGCGCCCTGCTGGGCAACGCCCGCGTGTACTCCGACAAGCCGATCCAGGTCGTCGCCGTGGGCGGCGAGATCGGTTCGACGTACATGGCGCGCTGGTACTCGATTCCCCCCAACACCCAGTGGGATTCGAGCTACTACACGCCGGTCGGCACGACGCAGTCCGACAACGAGGCCTACGTCTTCCTGTACAATCCCAACCAGACCACGGCCATCACCGTCAACTACCAGACGACGGGCGGCAGCGGCACCATCACCGTGCCCGCCAGGGATACCGTCCGCTTCCAGATGCCGGCCAACTCTGGCGCCCGCTTCTGGACGACCAACGGCGCGCAGTTCCTGGCCGTGGGCGCCATGGACGCCAACCCTAACGAGAACGGCACATCCTACGACTGGGGCTACACCCTCGTTCCTGAGGCGTGGCTGACCACGGAGTTCGTTGCCGGTTGGGCGCCAGGCACAGGGGCCTGTATCAGCGGCGGCTCCTGCCCCACCAATGGCAGCCCAGTGTGGGTGACGGCGGCGTCGCCGACGACCATCTACGTCAAGTACGATGGCGACATCACGACCGGCCCCAACACCGCCCCCAACGGCTATAAGTACGACGTCTCCTACACCCTCACCGCCTTCCAGTCCAGGCTCATCTTCGATCCGGATGGCAACCAGACCGGCATGCGCGTCTTCACCACCGACGGGACGGTGATCGTCGGCGCATGGGGCGAAGACCCGGATACCGCCGATCAGGGTAGTCCATACCTCGACATGGGCTACACCATCCCGCCGCTGCCGATCCCCAAGATCACCAAGGCGGCGACGATCGTGGATGCCAACGGCAACAGCCAGTTGGACCCAGGCGAGTACATCGACTACACCATTGTGGTCAGCAACAAGAGTCCGTTCCCGTTGCCGTCCGCTCAGCTGGTCGACACGCTGCCGGCCAACACCAGCTACGTGTTGAACACCACCACGGTGAACGGCTCGCCCTACCCGGATGACGGGGTCGGCACGGCCTTCCCGCTGGATGCGCCGGGCATCAACCTGGGCGCTATCCCTGTGAACGGCTCCATCCCGGTCACCTTCCGGGTGCAGACCAACACCACCGGGTCCTACACCTCGGTGACCAACACCGCCAGTGTCACCGCCCGCGGCATGACGCGGGACGCAACTGTCAGCCTCCCGGTGGTCCAGACGCCCCGGCTGACGCTGGACAAGGTGGGGACGCTCAACATGGCGGTGGTCGCGCCGAATAGCCGGGCCGACGTGGGTGACAAGATCAACTACACCCTGACGGCCACCAACAACGGCAACGTGACGCTGACCAACGTGACCATCAGCGACCCGCTGCTGGGCGCGTTGACCTGCGTCCCGTCCCAGCCAGCGACCCTCGCGCCGACCCAGACGCTGGTCTGCACGGGGAGCTACACCCTGACCCAGGCCGACATCAACGCTGGCAAGGTGGACAACACCGCCACTGCCGACAGTACCGAGACTCCCCCCACCACCGACACGGTGAGCGTGCCGGTGCCGCCGGCCCCCGCCCTCGGCCTCGACAAGGTGGGCGCGCTGGACATGACGGTGGTCGCGCCGAATAGCCGGGCCGACGTGGGTGACAAGATCAACTACACCCTGACGGCCACCAACAACGGCAACGTGACGCTGACCAACGTGACCATCAGCGACCCGCTGCTGGGCGCGTTGACCTGCGTCCCGTCCCAGCCAGCGACCCTCGCGCCGAACGCGACGCTGGTCTGCACGGGAAGCTACACCCTGACCCAGGCCGACATCAACGCCGGCAAGGTGGACAACACCGCCACTGCCGACAGCGCCGAGACCCCACTCACCAACGACCCGGCGAGCGTGCCAGTACCGCAGGCCCCCGCCCTGACGCTGGACAAGACGGCCACGCCGGCGACGTACAACGCGGTGAACGACGTCATCAGCTACAGCTACCTGCTGACCAACAGTGGCAACGTGCCGCTGACGCCGACCTACAGCGTGAGCGACAACAAGGCGACGGTGACGTGCCCGCAGACACCCAACCCGCTGCTACCCGGCGCGTCGGTGACGTGCAGCGCAACCTACACCATCACCCAGGCGGACCTGGAGGCTGGCTCGGTGACCAACACCGCCACCGGCCAGGCGAACTTCGGCCAGACCCCTATCCCCTCCAACCAGGACACGGCGACGGTCACTGCCAACCAGAACCCAGCCATCAGCGTGCTGAAGGAAGTCAGCACGTCCGCCAGCGGGCCGTGGACTGCTTCGGTGACGTTGAGCGCCCCAGGCACGGTCTACTATCGGTTCACCGTGCGCAACACGGGTAACGTGACGCTGAGCTCGCCCTTCGCGGTGCAGGACCCGGTCCTGACGGGGCGCGGGGTGACCATCAACTGCCCCGTGGTGGGGACGCTGGCGCCCAACGATACGTTCATCTGCACGGCGAGCTATGCCGTGACCCAGGCGGACATCGACGCGGGCGGCCTGCAGAACACCGCCACCGCATCGGCGACCTTCAACGGCCAGCCGGTGACCTCCAGCCCATCCACAGCCAACGTGCTGGTGACCCCGGCGCCGCTGCTGGAACTGACCAAGGACATCAGCACCTCGGCCAGCGGGCCGTGGGCCGCATCGGTGACGCTGAGCGCGCCAGGCACGGTCTACTACCAGTTCACCCTGCGCAACACCGGCAACGTGACGCTGAGCGCGCCCTTCGCGGTGCAGGACGCTGTCCTGGCGGGGCGCGGGGTAACGATCACCTGCCCAGCTGGGCCGCTGGCGCCCAACGCCACGCTGGTCTGCACAGCCAGCACCACGGTGAGCCAGACCGACATCGACAACGGCGGCTTCACCAACACGGCCACGGCGACAGCCAGGTTCCTCACGCAGACCATCACCTCCAACCAGGACCAGGCAGTCGTCAATGTCAACCAGAACCCCGCCCTGACGCTGGACAAGACGGCCACACCGACGACGTACAGCACGGTGGGGCAGACCATCAGCTACAGCTACCTGCTGACCAACAGCGGTAACGTGTCGCTGGCGACACCCTACAGCGTGAACGACGACAAGGTGACGGTGACGTGCCCGCAGACGCCCAACCCGCTGCTACCCGGCGCGTCGGTGACGTGCAGCGAGACCTACGCCATCACCCAGGCCGACCTGGACGCTGGCGCGGTGACCAACACCGCCACCGGCCAGGCGATGTTCGGCCAGACACCTGTCCCCTCCAACCAGGACCAGGCGACGGTCACCGCCAGCCAGAACCCCGCCCTGACGCTGGACAAGACGGCCACGCCGGCGACGTACAGCACGGTGGGC
>CAZJJF010000086.1:0-12130 GCA_964546245.1 uncultured Anaerolineales bacterium | reverse complement strand
GAAAGGCAGGCACTTGCGTGGCAGAATATCCTACGGTCGGTGTGGGGATTTTCCCGACAAGAGAGCGGCAGCGTCGCTTCAGGGGAAAGATGAGCGCGCCGCTAACTCAGCCACGCGGTCCAGGGGCAACGCCTCGACCGTGCCCCGGTAGCCGGTGAGAGTCGTCGCCATGCACAGCGAGTTGAGGATGGCTTCCTCGGTAGCCTCGATGGCAGCCAGAAACAGCGGTGAGACAAGGTCGTTAGGCAATTCGCACCTGGTCGCCGCTGCCGTCCGACGCTGAGGAGTGCGCCGCACATCGAGGGCAGTGGAAAAGGCAAGGGCGTAGTCACCGGAGCCGTGACTCATCGCCGCGCCCGTGCGGGCCAGCCCCGCCATCGCCCGCGCCGCCAGCCGCGCCAGGTTGCGGTCGGACAAGGGCGCGTCCGTCGCCAGGACCATCATGATAGACCCAGCAGCGGGGGGTTGGAGGTCGCCCTGGTAACTGTAACGGCCCAGGGCAAGCCCGACCGGAAGGCCCGCCATCTGCAAGACACCGCCAAAGTTGGACTGAACCAGCGCCCCGACCATATAGCCGCCGAGCGAGGCCGGCAGTCGCCGCGACGCCGTGCCGATGCCCCCCTTCCAGCCGAACGCCACGGTCCCTGTACCAGCGCCGACGGTTCCTTCCGCCACCGGCCCGTCGGCGGCGGTGGCGATGGCGGGGCGAATGGCTCCAGGTGTCAGGACACGGCGGCGGATGTTGTTCAGGTAGCCATCGTTGGTCTCGCCCACCACAGCGTTGACCGATATGACGGTCTCGTTGCCCGCCTGGGCGAGCGTCCAATCCAGGCTAGCATCCACGGCACGCGGCACGGCCAGGGTGTTGGTGAGAACGATGGGCGTCTCAAGCTCACCCAGTTCCGCCAGTTGGGTGGCCCCGGCCAGCTTGCCGAAGCCGTTGCCCACAGCCAGGCCGGCCGGGACCTTATCCTGGAACAGATTGCCGCCATGCGGAAGAATCGCGGTCGCGCCAGTACGAATGTCGGCGCCGTCGATGACGGTCACATGACCGACGCGGACACCCCGAACATCGGTGATAGCGTTGAGGGGACCGACGGGCAGAACGCCCAGACGCAGACCCAGGTCGCGGGCGCGGCGGCGGGCAGTCACGACCCGCCTGCCGTCAACAGGCCCCGCGCCAGTGCGTACTGAACCAGGGCCGAGCGGCTATGAAGGTTCAGCTTCTGCATGATGCGCGTGCGATAGGTCTCAACACTCTTGGGACTAAGGACGAGTTGCTCGGCGATCTCGCTGGCGGTATAGCCCAGGGCGATGAGCTTGAGTACCTCGCGCTCGCGCCGGCTGAGTTGCTCGTAGTTGTCGGCCTGGCTGCCCCCGCTGCCATGCGCCAGATAGTCTTCCAGCACCATGCGCTGCGCTGACGGATAGAGAAACACCCCGCCCTGAGCGACGGTGCGAATCGCGTCAATCAGCTCCGTATCGACGGTGGATTTCAGCACGTAACCTGCCGCCCCTGCCTTGAGCACGGGAAACAAATATCGCTCCTGGGCGTGAACCGTCAGGATGAGCACCTGCGTGCGGTCACAGGCCGCGTGGGCGCGGCGTGTCGCCTCCAGGCCATCCATGCCCGGCATGGAGATGTCCATCGTCACCACGTCGGGGCACAGCGCTGCGATCTGGGCCACGGCTTCGGCGCCGTCACCCGCCTCACCGACAACCTCCATATCCGGCTCGCTCTCCAACAGGGCGCGTAGACCCACTCTCACCACGGGATGGTCGTCGACAATCAGAACCCGAATCTTGTTCATGCTCATGGGTTCGCTTCTCGCCAGTTACCAGCTTCGGTAGCGCGGGCGGCGGGTCGGCCCTCTCCAGCCGGCGGCCGCGCAACGACAGCCAGGGGGTGGGCAGGCTGGCGGTCCAGGGGAACACGCGCCATGATGCGCGTTCCATGACCAGGCCGCGAGGCAAGAGTCAGCTCGCCGCCAACCAGACTCATGCGCTCGCGCATGCCTACCAGGCCCAGGCCGCGCGAGCCAGCCCCGCCGGGGGGCGTGGGGTCGAAGCCTACGCCATTGTCCTCAATTGTCAAGACAAGGTCCCCCGCCGCGCGCCGCAGGCCGACGCTCACGGTCGTCGCCTGTGCGTGGCGCGCCACATTCGTCAGCGCTTCCTGAGCCACACGGAACAGGGCCAGTTCGACGGGTCCAGGCAGGCGCTCGCCGATGCCTTCCACGCTGAGCGTCGCGCGTGTGCCACCCACAGCGTTGAACTCTTCGACGCGCCAGTCCAGGGCGGCAGCCAGGCCCAGATCGTCGAGGATGGTAGGCCGCAACTCCAGTGCGACCCGCCGCACCTCCTCCAACGCGGCAGCCGTGAGCTGGCGTAGCTCCTGCACATGGCGGCGCGCCTCTTCGGGATTCGGCGAGCGCTCCAACAGGCGGATGCGCACCAGGAGCGAGGTCAGCGCCTGCGCGGCCTCGTCGTGCAGCTCGCGGGCGATGCGTCGCCGCTCTTCCTCCTGCGCCTCGATGATCGCCCCCGACAGGCGATGCAGCCGCTCGGCGTCCTCTTCCAGCGTGTCGAGCATCTGGTTGAAGGTCGCCGTCAGGCGCATGAACCGTTCGTCGGTTAGCGGGTCATCGATAATGCGCAGCCCCGTATTACCCCGTCGAATCTCGTCTACCCCCGCCTGGAGGCGGTCGAGGGGTCGCAGCGCCACTTTGAGCACGGCGTAGTTGACGACGAAGCTGATCGCCAGGCCCGCCGTGGCGAAGAACAGAATCAACTGGAAGTGAACGTCATCGGGGAAGCGTTGCATGTGCCAGACCGTGCCGATGGTACCAACGATAGCGCCCAGCGCCACGATCGCCGAATTGGCGATGAGCAGCTTGTAGAGAAGCGGCAATTGTAGCAGTCGCTGACGGAGTTGCACGGTCGAACCTGACCTCTCGACGCATGGCGGGGGCAGCCACCCATTGACGCCCCTCTCCCACCATTCTACAGGGACGCGGCGCGCAGGATGTAGCGAGTTCGGCACGCGGCGTTGAACCCTCACCACGGGCCTCATGTGTGGAAGCCCCCCCTTCGCTTGTTGATTCTCTCGTTGCGAGTATACTGTCGGTGAGAACTCACCCGACACCTACCCCTCTACTACAGGTGACCCCTGACATGGCCGACGCTCAAGGCCCAAAGCCTAGCAACTATGACGCCTATGTGAAGGCCGAGTTCAACCGGCCTGACTTCTATCCTATCGAGCAGACTCTCGATGCCCGGCTGTATCGCCCCCTCGCGCCGTGGATGGGACGTCTCATTCTGCCCGCCGAGGACCAGCGCGCCATTGTCGACGGCGTGCTCTTCGAGGTCCATCATGCTCCCGAAGCGCATCGCGCTTTGATGGGCCACACCATCTATCTGCGCTGGGCGAAGGACGACACGACTCAGCGCCGCGTGGCGCGCAGCCGCTACACGGTGAGATTCGGCTCGGACGCCGAGCAGAGTCGCAACGCGGGCCAGATTGTCCCCACGCGCCTCGATGGTTGGGCCGACGTTGATCCCCTGGAATCGTTGGCCGCCAACCACCCGCTGGACGACATCCTGGTCTATCTGGAGGAGCCGTCGCTGGAGCCAGGCGCGCTCGATCGGCCGGCGGCTCTCTACATTCACCACGACCCCATCCAGATCTCCGCGCCCTACTACGCCCTTGTACGCATTGAGGGCCGCGACGCGCCTGACAGCGACCTGTTTCGCGTTACCCACTACAACCGCGCCTCAGGCCAATTCGATGGTCTACAGGAAACGCTGCGCTTCCCCGACGTCGTGCGCGACATGAACACCGTGCGCAACTCTACGATGGACGACATCGAGAAGTCGCCCGCTAACCCCGGCGGCTGGTACGTCTATGGGGCGCAGGATCACAAGGGTCAATTCACCGTGCGCGCCCTGGCCCCTCGTGACCTGCTCGCGCTGCGCACCGGCCAGGTCATTGTCGATCCGGACGCCGGCCGGCGTTACATCATGAAGCGACTCTGGGATGATACCGAGCAGAAGAAGGGCCAGATTGAGACGACGCTGGTCGCGCCTGGGCTGGCTGGCGCTACCGCTGCCCTGGCCGCCTGGCAGGAAGGCGAGCGCGGCCTGCTGCTGCATGTCTACGGCGGCATCGGCGGCCAGAAGACTGAGCCGGCCGCCAAGTTCTTCGTCTTTTGGGGTCATTTCGCCTACGGCTTCGCCGATGTCGTGCGCGAGCCGCTGACCGACGAACTACGCTTCGACATCGTCTACCATCAGGTGTATGCCCAGAACGTCGACGGTGTCATTGCAGGGGCGATTCACTGGTCCCACTACCTCGGCGACCGTCAGTTCGGCTGGCTTGGCACGCGCCCCGTGGCCGACACCATTGTCAGACTCCCCGGCTTGACGGAAACCTACACCTCTAACCTGGGAGACTGGAATCCCCTGGACACGATCCGCGACAACCTGGAGATCATCACGGCGCGCTATCGCGTCGGCGACGGCAGTGGCGCCACCTTTGCCACTGCCGCCTATAGCTGCTCCCAGGACGCCAGTCAGGCCATGTTCGACGCCATCACCCAGGTCGAAGACCGCATTATCGAGGATCCCGCCCCCTTTGTCGCCCTGACCATGGACCGGGCCCAGGCAACCCGCCTCCAGGATTTGATGGGCGTCCAGCACAACATCAAGGACAAGATGAGCTTCCTCTGGAAGACGCGGCAGGATTGGAAGGATGACCCCGAGGTCTACGGGAAAGGCTTCGATGACGGGGCAGTCCGCAACTTCCTGACCGGCCTCGGCAGCTTCCGTATGATGCTGCCGCCTGTCGCCTACCGAAGTATCATGGACGTCTTGCTCAAGTACCATGCTCAGGCGTTTGTGCTGCGCACCAATCAGGTGGGCGGCTGGGATCCGGAAATCGCGCCTGTCGCACCCAACGTGTAACCCACCAGGGGAGGTTGCCACTGTGCGCCTCCCCTCCTTATGAGGTAGTCCGCTATGCGCTTCCGCCGGTGGCTCCCTGCCAGCCTCGTCACCCTGCTCATCCTGTTGGCACTGGGGAGTGTGGCCCTGGCCCAGGGCGCTCAAACCATCACCATCACCTCACCCGCGCCGGGCACGACCGTCGGCAGCCCTGTCGTCATCACGGGCGTCACCAGTGGCCCGCCCCTCAATAACACGCTGGCTTACCAGATCACCGCCGACAACGGCGCGCTCCTCGGTCAGGGTGAGTTCGGGGTCAACCCGATACCGGGCGCGGGCAGCCAGTTCACCGCCAACCTGGCCTTCAGTGTCCCGGCCGGTGGCGGCCCGATTCGCATCGACATCACCGACCGCGATACCCAGGGCGGCATCGTTGCTTTCGCCTACACCATCCTGCTAGCCAGCCCACCCGGCCCAAGCGACAGGCCAGGCGCTATTTCCGACGAGCCAACCCAGATCATTGTCATCGACAGCCCACCGCTCGGCGCGGACGTGGGCAGCCCAATGACCATCACCGGCCGCACCAATCTCTATCCTGCGATGGGGGAATTGGGGTATGAGGTACAGGGGGCGGGAACCACCAATCTGGGCAACGGCACGTTTCCGGTGAGCGGGCAGCCCGGTGGCTCTGGCACGTTTATCGCCGCCATTCCCTTCGCCGCACCGCCTGAGGGCGGCCCTATTCAGCTCGTCGTCTTCGAGCAGAACCCCGAGACCCTCGCCTATACGGCCATCACCACGCTACGGCTGAATGTTGCGCCGCCCGCGCCCAGCCAGACGATTACCATCGCCGCCCCGGTCGCAGGCTCACAAGTCACCAACCCTTTCAACGTGCTGGGCCAGGCCTCTACTGCGCCCGCGCGCGGCGTGCTGAGTTTCAGTGTCGTCAACACATCCGGCGTACCGTTGGGCAACGGCGACATCCCAGTCAGCCTCGTTGGCAGCGCGTGGGTCTTCAACGCGCCGGTCAGCTTCACCTCGCCCGCGCCTGGCACAGGCCTGGTACTGTTCGTAGCCGACCAGGAGGCGAACGGTACGGTTCGAGCCAGTTCCGAGGTCTTGCTCACTTTCAACCCGCCGCCGCCGACCCCCACACCGGCCCCGCCGCCAAGGGAACAGGGCATCAGTATCGGCTCGCCCGCGCCGGGCACGGTCGTCGGCAGCCCGGTCGTCGTCACGGGCGTCACCAGCCGTCGGCCATCCCAGGGCTTTCTCAACTACCGATTCACCGACCTCAACGGTACACAACTGTCAGCCGGCACCTTCGGCGTCACGCCCCTATCGGGAGGCGGCTCCGCCTTCAACGTGAGCCTGACCTTCCCCGTCCCGCCCGACGGACGTCCCATTCGGCTCCAATTGTGGGATCAGGATGCCGCCGGCAACATCCTCGCCACTGCGAGCGTCGAGCTGCGCGTGTCGCCGTCGTCGCAGGACCTGACCATCAACATCACCTCGCCGCCCGCCGAGGCCTTCGTCGGCAGCCCGGTGGTTGTCGCAGGCGATACCAGCACCTTTCCCAATGGCGGTGTCCTGTTCTTCCGCTTCACCGACCCGTCCAATCGCAGCCTGGGCGAAGGCTCCTTCCCCGTCAGCGGGTCGCCAGGCCAGCCGTCCTTCTTCGAAGCCTCGCTCAATTTCAACCCACCAGCCGGGGGCGGCTTCTTCCGCCTGGAGATCTTTGGGCGCGACCCCTCCGGCGCGCCTGTCGGCAATGCGTTCTTGACTCTTCAATGGGGTGGCGGGGCGACGGGCGGTCAGTTGACGGGGCGCACCTGGCAACTCATCAACTTCGGCCCCCAGTCGAACCCGACCTTCATCCAGGGGCCGCCCATCACCGCCGTCTTTGGCACGGATGGTATCCTGCGCGGCTCCGCGCCCTGCCTCGACTACGATGCGCCCTATAGCACCAATGGCGCCAGTATCTCCATCATCCGCCCGCGCATCTTCGCCCGCAGCTGCGACCAGCCGGATTGGATTCAGCAGCAGGCCCAGGAGTACACGGTACGGCTGGCCGCGGCCGAGACGTTCAGCGTCAACGGCAACCAGCTGCGCATCTTCTACGACAACGGTGCGAGCGCCTTCGTCTACAACGGCCAGTAGAGGCAGGCCGCCGCGCCTGCCCCGGCGGACCTTACCAGATCGTCCACCCGCCATCGACCAGCAGATTCTGGCCGGTGACGTAGCTACTGGCGTCGCTGGCGAGGAACACCACCGCCCCCTTCAACTCGCCGGGCCGCCCCACGCGGCCCAGCGGCACTTTCTCCGCCAGTCGCCGAATAAAGCCAGGATTGGCATCGTTGACACGCGGCGGTGGGAAGGGACCGGGGCTGAGGGCGTTGACGCGGATGTTGTACGGGGCCCAATAAGCTGCCAGATGGCGCGTCAGATGCACCAGGCCGCCCTTGAGGGCATGGTAGTGGGCCGGGCTGTTGATGCTGTAGCCGACATAGGCGCTTGGGTAGCTGGCGACCACGCCGTACATACTGGCGATGTTGATAATGGACCCTGGCGCGCCGCGCTGGCGCAGGTGATTCGCCACTGCCCGCGCCAGAATGAAGTAGGCCGTGACGCCAGTGTGATAGCTGCGGTCGAAGTCGGCGGCCGTGGCCTGGTCGATGCTCGGCCCCGTTCCCCCATACGCATTGTTCACCAGTACATCCACCTGACCCAGGCGAGCCACCACCTCCGCCACGAAGTCGTCCAGGCCATCGGTATCGTCTTGCGACAGGGCCAGGCCCAGGTGGCCGCTGCCCGGCAATGACGCTGCTAGCTCGGCGGCGCGCGCCTCAGTGCGGCTGGTGACGACGACAGTCGCGCCCACTTCGGCCAGGGCGCGACTCATCGGCGCGCCAAGCCAGCCGGCCGCACCGGTGATGATGGCAACACGCCCCTTCAGGCTGAACAGGTCGAGAACGTTGCGCTCTTCGGCAGTGATTTCATCGTAGGTGGTCACGGCGTTCAGCTCCAATCCGGGTAGAGATCGCGGAACAGGCTGTGGACGTATTCGTAGTGGGCGTCGCTGAGGCCCTGGTAGGGCGACAGCAGCCGCAGCGGCATGGCGTCGAAGCCGCCCATCTTTACCAGCGCCTTATCGTACGCGCCGTCGATGCGGCTCTCGGCAACCAGCGGCTCGATGATGTCCTGCTGGAAGCGGAGCAGGTCGTGGTGCAGGCGGAACAGCCGATCGACGTCGCCGCGAACGCCCGCCGCGAAGTACGCCTTGATCCGGTGGGGAATCGTCGGCCCCAGCGACGCCAGGAGCGAGCACTCGCCGTACAGGCAACCCTCGGCAAAGTTACGCTCACCCAGGAAGTGCTGCAAGTCGGGGGCATGGCGCAGCAGGTCGGCGGCTGAGGTCAGCGTGTTCTTGGTGGCCGCCAGATTGGGCACGCGGTCGGCGATGCGGCGGTAGTCGCGGCCGGCTAGTAGCCGCCTGGCGCGACCCAGGTTGTAGTGCAGGAAGCGCGAGTCGGGGAACGCGCCACACACGTCCTTGAAGAAAGTATCGACCTCCGCGTCGCTCAGCGCGCCCCAGCTGGGCAGGCAGATCTGAAAGGTACGAAAGCCCGCGTCGTGGGCAAAGCCGAGTCGCTCGACAAACTGCGCCGTGGATAGGGCGATGACCCCCACCATCGGATGCACGTCCGGCCCCTGCGTCTCCTCCCAAAACAGCCGCACGATGTCCTGGAAACGCGCCGTGTCGACGGCGTAGCCTTCGCCGGCGGTGCCGAACACATACAAGTGATTGAAGCCCGCCGCCAGCGTCCAGCGCACCTCGCGGCGGAAGACATCTTCCAGTAGCTGCTCCTTCTCGTCCCAGGGAATCTCACACGAAACCAGTATGGCTTGGGGGTAGCGGGGCAAAGCGTCCTCCGGTAGCGCAGGCTGCTCGCGCGGGATGGCCACCTCCCGCGCTCCAGGATGCGGCGGATGTGGCCATCCGCCGCGAGCATTAATTGGCGGACAGGCCCTGGTCTAGCCGACCAGCCGACGGAACGTGTCGCTGCTAATCTCGCCTTCAAGCCGCCGCTGGATGTCATCGGCGTCGAGCGCGTCGGCCAGAATGGGCATGACCTCGCTCAGCGCGGCGCTCACCTCAGCCAGGTCAGCATCGGTCAGGGCATCGCACACATTGACGCCACCGCCAATGAAGACGCCACGGCGGGTCATCTCTTGCAGGAACAGGGTAAAGAGGGGTTTGGTCGCGGCGGCGTCGGCCGGCGCGAAGCGCAAAGCCAGCAGCGCGGGCAGGCCGACGCACTCAGCAGGGACGTCATGCTGACGGGCCGCCGCGTTGAAGGCCGCCTGGAAGACGGCGCCCTTGCGGGCCAGCGCGGCCGGCACGTCGCGGCGGCGCATGGCGCGGATGGTCGCCAATGCCGCCGCGATACCGACCGTTTCCGACCAGTAGGTGCTGCTGATGAACATGTCGGCGGCGGCCGACATGACGGCGCGCCGACCACACACCGCGCCCATCGCGTAGCCGTTGGAGATGGCCTTAGCATAGGTAGCCATGTCCGGCGTGACGCCGAAGTAGGCCTGGGCGCCGCCCAGGGCCAGGCGAAACCCGGTCACCACCTCGTCGAAGATGAGCACTACGCCGTGGGCATCGGCCAGGGCGCGGATCCCTTCCAAGAAGCCCGGCTGCGGCAGCGATGTGCCCCGCGCCGCCTCCATGATGATGCACGCCACCGCGCCACGGTTCGCATCGAGAACGGTCGCCAGCGACGCCAGGTTGTTGTACTCGAAGGGAATGACCGTGTCGCGCAGGCCGCTGGGGATGCCTCGCGGCTCAATACCCGGTAGCAGATGGCTGGTTAGCGCCGCCGCGTTGTTCAGATTGGCGGCCAGATACCAGTCGTGCCAGCCGTGGTAGCCGCAGAAGACAACCTTGTGGCGGCCCGTCACGCCGCGCGCGATACGAATAGCGACTGTATTGGCATCGCCGCCGCCGCGCGTGTAGCGCACCATCTCGGCACAGGGAATAACCGCGATCAGCTCCTCGGCCAGTTCGACCTCGACGGGGTGATTGACGCTGAACGACACGCCGCGTCGCAGTTGGGCAATCACCGCGTCGTCCACCTCGTCGTCAGCGTAGCCCAGCAGCGCCGCTCCCACCGACATCACCAGATCGATGTACTCGTTGCCATCCAGGTCCCAGAAGCGCGCGCCCTTGCCTCGCTCGGCGAAAGGCGGCGTAATCCCCGCCACGTAGCGCTCGGGGCGACGCGAGATGAGTTGCGTGCCGCCAGGGATGAGGTCAAGGGCGTGGGCGTACAGGTCAAGGGAGCGCCGAACGCTGCGCTTCATAGGCTATCCCCGCCGCTACTGGCGCGAGCGCGGATTGAGCGCATCGTTGAGGCCATCACCCAGGAAGTTGATCGCCAGGGCAGCAATCGCCAGCACGGTGGCCGGCATCAGCACCAGGTAGGGGCGCACGCGCCATTGGTGCAGGTTCTCGTTGATCATCGCGCCCCAACTGGCGGCGGGCGGCTGGATACCCAGGCCCAGGTAGCTCAGAGACGCCTCCAGAATCATGGCCGCCGAGAAGCCAAAAGTCGCCGCGACGATGACTGGGCCCAGGCCGTTGGGAACCACGTGGCGCATCAGGATGCGCGAGCTTGACGCGCCCACCGAGCGCGCCGCCTCCACATACTCGCGCTCGCGCAGGGACAGAATCTGGCCGCGAATGAGGCGGGCGTAGATGGGCCAGGTCACCACGGCGATGGCGGCCATGGTGATCAGATAGTTCAGGATGATCGCGCCCTTGAAGAATTCGATGCCCGTGACATCGTAGATGGAGCGAAATGCCTGCGAGAAGGGTTTCTGGAGAGTCGCATCCACCAGAATCAGCAGCATGATAGTGGGAATGGACAAGGTAACATCGATAAGCCGCCCGACGGTCCAATCCACGGCTCCACCCTGATAGGCCGAGATGCCGCCCAGCGTCACGCCCAAAATCAGCGATAACGACGTAACGGTGACGGCAACGGCCAGGGCCGTGCGCGCTCCCCACAGGATGCGGCTGAAGAAGTCGCGCCCCAGGTGGTCCGTACCCAGCCAGTGGTCCGCGCTCGGCATCTCGTTGGTGCGGCGCAGGTTCTGCTCCTGGTATGGGTAGGGCGCTAGCATAGGCCCGAAGATGGCGACCAGGAAGAAGATGATCGTGACAACGAGGCCGAGCATGGACAGCCGGTTACGAATCAGCCGCCGCCAGGCGTCACCCCACAGGCTGCGGACCTTGATGTCCTGCGCGGGGGCCTGGATCGTCGGGCGGGTCAGGCCGCCGCCCAGTTCCGTGGCGCTCATGGGTTGCTCTCTTACTTCAGCCGCACGCGTGGGTCAATCAAGGGATACAGCAGGTCGACCGTGAGGTTAGCCAGAATCACCAACAGGGTGCTGAAGATGGTCGTCCCCAGAATGACCGGAATGTCGAGGAGCTGAATGGCGTTGACGACGATGCTGCCGAAACCGGGAATACTGAACATGCGGTCGACAAAGACGGAGCCGTGGATGAGGGAGTTGACGATGAGGCCTAGCGACGTCACCACGGGTAACAGCGCATTCCGCATGACGTGGCCCCACACCACCGTCTGGGTCTTGAGACCCTTGGCGCGGGCGGTGCGTACGTAGTCATTGCTGATCACTTCCAGATACGACGCGCGCGTCTGGCGCACCACATCAGCCAGGGGCGCGGCCGCCAGGAGTAGGATGGGCAGAATCACCTGGGGATGGAACAGCCCCTTCCAGCCCAGCGGCACGTCGAGAATCTTGAGCGTCAGCACCAGCAGCACCATGAGCATGGGACCGAGGACGAAAATGGGAATGGTGCGCAGGGTCAGCGAGCCGCCGACAATTGCGTAATCCATGGTCGAGTTGTGTCGTCGCGCCGCCAGCACGCCCAGCGGGATGCCGACGACGATCAGGAAGAAGCCTGCCGCCAGGCCCAGCTGCAACGTGATGGGCAGCCCAACCTTGATCATGTCCAGCACAGGCAATTTGGTCTGGATGGATGTCCCGAAATCACCCCGCGCCAGCTTGCCCACGTAGTCAGTGAACTGGACCACGTACGGCCGGTCCAGGCCATACTGGGTTCGCAGCCGCGCCAGATCCTCAGGCTTCATGGTAG